>CAYYSW010000023.1:1979-15358 GCA_964474395.1 uncultured Halobacteriales archaeon | reverse complement strand
GAGTTCGTCGCGGAGTTCCTGGTAGTTCTCGATGATGCCGTTGTGGACGACGGCGACCCGGCCGGTGCAGTCGCGGTGGGGGTGGGCGTTCTCGTCGGTCGGGGGCCCGTGGGTCGACCAGCGCGTGTGGCCGATACCGACGCGTCCGCCGACGCCCTCACGCTCGCCGGCCAGCGCCGCGCGGAGGTTGTCGAGTTCGCCCGCGCGCTTGACGACCTCGACGTTCCCGTTCGCGAGGGCGACGCCCGCCGAGTCGTAGCCGCGGTACTCCAGCTTCGAGAGGCCGTGGATGATGGTGTCGAGCGTCTCGTCGCCGCGGCCCACACAGCCGATGATGCCACACATTACCGGACCACCTCGGAGTCCGCTCGGACGGTCCCATCGACGACTACACCGGTGCCGAGGTAGGCGTTCGTCCCGACGAGGGCGCCGGGTTCGCAAGTGACGCTCCCGCCGGTCCGGACCCGGTCGGCCAGCACCGCCCCGAGGCGTTGGCCGCGGTGGACGGCGTTACCGACCTGGACGTCCGCGGGACCACCGGGGACGACGGTTCCGGGTCCGAAGTGGACGTCCTGTCCGGTGACGCAGTCGACGAGGACGGTGCCCGGCCCGATTCGGGTGTCGGTGTCGAGGACGCTCCCCTCGATGGTGGCGTTCGCGCCGACGGTGGTGTTACGCCCGAGCGCGACGTTCGGTCCGACGACGGCGCCGGCGCCGACCTCGCAGTCGGGGCCGACGACGACGGGCGGCTGGAGCCGTGCGGTCCGGTCGATGGTGGCGCTGTTCGCCACCCAGACGCCGCTGCCGGTGGTCGGCTCCTCGATGAGACCGTGACGGAGCACCTCCCGGGCGACCGTCAGCAGGTCCCACGGGTAGGTCGCGTCCACCCAGATGCCGTCTGTTCGGACGCCGCGGACCTGCCCCTCGTCGACGAGGTCATCGACGGCGCTGGTCAGCGGGAGCGTCCCGTTCTCGCGTTCGGTCGTCGCGAGCGCGTCGAACACCGACCGGTCGAAGACGTAGACGCCGGCGTTGATGAGGCGGTAGTCCTCCTGTTCGGGCTTCTCGACGAGCGCGGTGATGGTGTCGCCGCTCATCTCGACGGCGCCGTAGCGCCGGGCGTCGGCGTGTTCGAGGACGGCGAGCGCGGCGGTACCCGACTCGTCGTGGGCCCTCACGACGGCCTCGACCATCTTCGGTTCGATGACCCGGTCGCCGTTGACGACGACGAACGACCCCTCGACGACGCTCGCCGCCTGCTGGAGGGCGTGGCCGCTCCCGAGCTGTTTCTCCTGGGCGACGTACTCGATGTCGACGTCGCGGTAGGAGGGCCCGAAGTGGTCCTGGACCCGGTCGCGCTTGTAGCCGACGACGAGACAGAGCCGCGAGATGCCGGCGTCGATGAGCGCGTCGAGGACGTACTCCAGGATGGGTCGGTTCGCGGCCGGGAGCATCGGCTTCGGCCGGTTCCGCGTCAGGGGGTGCAGTCGGTTCCCCTCGCCGGCGGCGAGGACGACTGCGGTATCGATGGACATACGTACCGGTCTCCCTCCGGGGACGTGAACGTTCTGTTGACGCCGCGTGTCGTGCCTGTGGGGCACACTCACTCGGTCGCGAGCGCCGCCTCGAACACCGCCGCCAGCGCGAGGTGCTGATGCATCGACCGCTGGAGCCGCTCGCGGACCGCCGCCTCGTCGGCCGGGTGGTACTCCTTGGTCCGGACGAGTTCGACCGGTTCGAGCAGGCCCGCGGCCGTCAGGTCGTGGAGCCGCGGGTAGACCGTCCCGGGGCTCGTGGTCGTGTCGAACAGGCGCGCGAGGTCGCTCATGAGGCCCTTCCCGTGGGTCTCCTCGCCCCGGACGGCGACGAGCGCGAGCAACAGGTCGTCGAGACAGCCCTTCACCCGGTCCTCCTCGAAGCGAAACGAGCGCGGGAGGCCGAGCCCGTCGAGTGCCAGGTCGACGGTCCGGGCCGACCGGTCCGCCGGCGTCTCCCGTTCGGCGACGACCTCGAGGGTCCCCGACCGCTCGGCCGCGTCCTCACCCAGTATCTCTCGCAGGAGCGCACCCTCGCGGTCGACGCCGCGAACGCCCGTTTCCGTGTGCCGTTGTCCTGCCATATCCACTGGTAGTGATACACTAACTTAATAATTTCTTTAACTCTTGAATGTACTCGTACCCGTTCTTTCACCCCACGGCGAGCAGGACGCCGCCGAGGAGCGCCAGCGCGCCGAGGGCCACACAGACCCCCCAGAAGGCCACGCGATGGACGACGGCCATCAGTCCGCCGACGGTGAGGTACCCGACGACGGCGCTGGTGACGAGCGCCACGGCGGTCGCCGCCGGCGTGAGCACCGGGACCCCCTCGGTGAGGAGGACGAGCGCGCTCGCGCCCGCGGCCGCGGGAATCGAGAGCAGGAACGAGCGCCGGAACGCCGCGGGACCGTCGTGACCCCGGAGGAGCAGGGCGCCGGTCGTCATCCCCGACCGAGAGACGCCCGGGAGGACCGCGAGTCCCTGGAGCGTCCCGACGAGGAGGGCGTCGGTCGCCGTCGGCACCGTCCGCCTCCCCACGGCCCCCGACGCGAAGCGCTGGAGGAGGCCCGTCCCTACGAGGAGCCCGCCCACCAGCACGACGAACGCGCCGCCGGCCAGCGCCGAGACGAGTTCCTCCAACAGGGCGTAGGCGAGCGCCCCCGACACGCCCGAGACGAGCGTCGCGACGACGAGAAAGGAGAGTTCGGGCGTCCGCTCGAACCCCGCACCGGGTCGCCAGTCTGGAATCCGCGCGAGGACGGTCCGGACCGCCCGGCGGTAGTAGACGAGCGCGGCCGCGCCGGTACCGGCGTGGAGTGCGAGCGAGAACTGCGCGGCGGCTTTCGCAGGTAAGCCCTCGACGACGGTGAGGTAGAGGGTTATCTGGCCCTCGCTGGATATCGGGAGCCACTCGAAGACCCCCTGCAGAACCCCGAGCACCAGCGCGAGGACGAGCGAGCGGTCCATATCCGCCCGTCGTCCTGGGGGGCAAAACCCGTTCGCTTCCTTCGTCCTCCCCCCGGGGTTTATCCGTCCGGCCGCCGCGTAGTCAGGGAGCACATTCATCCGTGTCCAGTCCTGCGTTGCCGATATGAGCTACACGACGCCCGCAACGGCAGTTTTCTACCTCGGTTCGCTACGAATACGACACCCGGATGCGGGCGCGGGGCCCCCGGCATGAACGGGGTGCTCGACGAACCCCACGCCCGGCGACTGCTCTCGCTCGGCCGCGAACTCGGGCCGGCCGCGCCCAACAGCGACATCGTCGACATGCTCGCCGTCGGGACGGGTATCAAGCCGATGGCCGGTCTCGCGATGTGCTACACCGCCGACGGCGCGCCCGCTTGGGACGCCGTCGAACCCGAGCCGTCGCTCGACCGCCGGGAGCTCGGAGGTCGCCTCGACGCCGCCGGGTTCGACTGGGTGATGACGCCCGTCGAGACCGTCGAGGACGACGGCCGGGCGTTCACCTGGTACGAACTCCTCCTCGGGACCGACCGCCAGACGGTCCCGCGGTTCCTCCGAACGTCGGGGCCGACGCCGGGAGCGCGCACCGAACGGGAGTACGGCGAGGCCCTCGGCTACCCCGACTCGGCCATCGAGTGGTTCGTCGACCGGGGGGTCGACACCGGCTACGACTCCGTCTTCGAGGTCATCGCGCGCTCGGAGGTGTACAGCAACAAGGCACAGACGCTGGCCGCGAGCGTCCCCTACGTCCCCTCACCGACACAGGAGGGCGCCCGCGACGCCATCGCCGACGGGCAGGACCTGACGAACGCCCTCGGCTACCTCGACGACGTCGCGGACCGGGACGCCTACGCCGAAACCCTGCTCGGCGAACGTGTCCGCGAGACCCTCGCGAACTACGACGCGACCCACGCGTGGCGCGACCCCCTCCACCGCGCGATGGGGTAGTGTCACGCCCCGACCGAGAGACCTTCCCCGCTCGCGTCCCGCTCTCGCTCATGCACGACCGCATCCGCGCGAGACCGCCACCGACCGACACCGACGACTGGACGGAGGGCGTCGTCCGGCGCGTCGACCGCGGCGGGGCGGGGTACGTCGTCCACGTCGCCCCCGACGGACAGGAGACGACGACCGAGGTGACAGTCACCGAGGCCGTCTACGACCTGTTCACGGGTCGACTGGACCGGACGGTCGATACACCCGCCGACGTGGCGGGCGCCACCGTCTGGTTCAGGTGAGTCCCCCGGTGCCGTGCACTCTGTCGGTTCTCCCGCTCGTGGCTGGCGTTCTGTACTACTTTCCGTGAGATTACACAACGTATAACTCGCCTCGCGGTCAATTCGGAGTATGCCACCAGAGCAACTCAAGGGTCTCCACCGGTGTAGCTGTGGCGAGACGTTCGAAACCGCCGACGAGCTGCTCGAGCACGCCCGAAAGGAACACGGCGCGGTCGTATAGTCCGGCCCGACGCTTCTCCGCAGCCGTCCGTCCCGAGCGGCGGCGATCACGACCTGACCGACCGGCCCCGGCGCGCGGTAGTGGTAAGGGCCCGCCGCGTGTCGGTCGTACCATGACGGTCGCCGAGCGACTCGGCTTTCACTCCCTCGCGCGGGAACTGACGACGGAGCTTCCGGTCGAGGGGTCGCTCCCCCCGTGGCTCTCGGGGAGCCTCGTCCGCAACGGCCCGGGGGCGTTCACCGCGGGCGGCAACGACATCGACCACTGGTTCGACGGGCTGGCGATGCTCCATCGCTTCTCCTTCGACGGGACCGACCGCGTGGGCTACCGCAACCGCTTTCTCCGCTCGGAGGCCTACGAGCGCGCACAGGCCGGCGAACCGCTGACCGGGTTCGCCACAGGCGGGGCCTCCATACTCGACCGGGTCCGTTCGGTGTTCCTCTCGGCACCCTACGACAACACCAACATCATCGCCGAGCGCTTCGGCGAGCGCTACCTCGCGCTCACGGAGACGCCGCGGCGCGTCGAGTTCGATCCCGAGTCGCTGGCGACGCTCGGCCACGCCCAGTACGACGGCCCGGAACCGAGCGGCCAGCTGACCTGCGCCCACCTCGTCCGCGACCCCTGGAGCGACCGGCTGGTCACGTTCGAAATCGAGTTCGGCCGGCGGTGTGCCTACCACGTCCACGAGACGGCCGACGCCGAGACGCGCGAACACGTCGCCACGGTGCCCGTCGCGGAGCCGGCCTACATGCACAGTTTCGCGCTGACGCCGAACTACGTCGTCCTCACCGAGTTCCCGTTCGTCGTCGACCCGATGGACATGCTCCGGAACGGCGGCGGGTTCGTCGACGCCTTCCGCTGGGAACCGGACCGCGGGACCCGCTTTATCGTCATCGACCGGCGCTCGGGGGGCGTCGTCGCCGACCCCCGGACGGAGGCGTTCTTCGGGTTCCACCACGTCAACGCCTACGAGCGCAACGCCCGTCCGACCGGCGACGGCGACGGCCGCCCCCGCCCGGGCGACGACCTCGTCGTCGACCTCGAGACCGTCCCGAACGCCGACTCGCTGGCGGCCCTCTCGCTTGAGCGCCTCCGGCAGGACGACCTCGGGGTGTTCGGTGGGTCGCTCGACCGCTTCACCGTCTCGCTGCGGGCGACGGGAGCGAGCGTCGACCGCGAACGGCTCCACGACGGCACCGCGCTCCCGACCGTCTCGCCGGCCGTCCGCTGTCGGCCCCACCGCTACGTCTACGCGCAGGCGACCGACCAGCCGGTGACGGAGTGGCCGAAACGGCTGGTGAAGGTGGACACCGAGACACGCGAGGCGACGGCGTTCGCGGCCGGCGGGGACCGCCACTACAGCGAGCCGGTGTTCGTTCCCGCCCCCGAGGGCGACCGCGAGGGGGAGGACGACGGCGTCGTCCTCGCGGTGGAACTCGACGTCGGGGCGGGTCACTCGTGGCTGGTCGTTCTGGACGGGGGGACGTTCGAGGAACGGGCGCGGGCGGCCGTCCCACACGCTATCCCCTTCGATTTCCACGGGCGGTTCTTCCCCGAACTCGACTGAGCGTCCCGTCGCCGGGTGCGAGTCGCCACAGCGCGAGGTGGACCGCGAGGCCCAGCGCCAGGAGGCCGTAGTTCACGACCGGGTCGAACACCCACAGGACGTCGAAGCTCACGACGACGTCCGACAGCGGGAGCAGCGGCCGGATAGGCGGAGCGACGTCCGGCGCGGTGAGCATGTCCCCGAGCAGGTGGGCCGTCCCGCCGAGGGCGAACGCGCCGGACGTGACGGCGAAGACGGTCCGCGCCGGGAGGTGGCGGGGACCGCCGCCCGGTCCCGGCCTGAAGTACCGCCGACCGCCCGCCTGGTACCACCAGGTGACGACGCCCCCGAGGAGGAGGCTGACGCCGAGGACGAACCACACGCCGTGGGTCAGCCCGTGGTGTTCGACGCCGAGCCCGGGGACGGATTCGAGGAGGAGGTCCACGTCGGGGAGCATCGCCGTCAGGAGGGCGACGGCGGTGACGCCGACCGCCTCGCGGGGGACGAGCCAGAACCACACCGGCGAGACCAACAGGAGGGCCACGCCGACGTGGCCGGCCAGTTGCACTACTGCTCGCCCCCGACGGGAGTGGGAACGTCCGCGTCCGCGGTCACGATTGCCATTCCTCAGAGGGAGGCCGACCGGGCGCTTAGTTAGGCGACGTCGCCGCCGTGACCGTCCGGACTCCCGGACGATTGCACGGGACCTCCCACGACGGGAACGGTTGCACGGACCGCCCCGGACGGCTCCCGGCGGTAAATTCCGTCCCTGCAGGGACAACGATTATACCGCGGTCACGAGTGGTTCCCGGGTATGTCACCCGACCTCGGTGCCCAGTGCCCGACCGTCAGCCGATCCTCCGCGGCGAACGGGGTGGGCGCGTAATGGTGTCGTACCTCCCCGCGCTCCTCGCCATGCCCCTTCAGAGCGGCAGCCTGCTCTGGCTGGCCGTCGTGTTCGTCGTCCTCGCCGTCGTGGCGGGGCTGGCGGGGTTCGGCGGTATCGCGGGTCTGACGATGGAAGCCGCACGCGTTCTCGTGCTCATCTTCATCGTCCTCGCCGTCATCTCGTTCCTGCTGTGAGCGGGCCGGCGACCCGGGCGCTCGCTTCCGACGGCGCGGCGACCGACCCGGTCGGCGTCGCCGTCGAGTAGTCGTTGAACTGGACGCGGACGGCCACCGCCTGGCCGGTCCGCTCGCTGATTCGCTCCTGGAGTGTCCGCGCCAGTTCGTCGTAGTCCCGGTCCGAACTCCGCCCGAACTCGACGGTGACGGTCTGCGGTTCGCCGAGGACGCCCATCCCGTCGTACTGCGTCCCCACGTCGTGGAGTTCGAGGCCGCCGTAGGCCTCCTCCTCTAGTGTCGCCGACACCTCGTTGCCGACGGCGTACTCGAAGGCGACGTGCTGGGCGGTGGCGGCGGCGGTCCCGACCCCCACGACGAGGAAGACGACGACGAACAGGGCGTACAGCCCGGTCCGGAGGTTCAGGCCGACGCGCCCGAGCGAGTCGCGGAACACCGACGACCGGTAGCCGAGGACGACCAGCGCGACGTACGCCGTGACGTTGATGAAGAAGATGTTCATCAGGAGCAGGACGATGGCGCCGACGGCCAGCAGCGGGAGGCCCCAGACGGCGGCGATGCCGAAGGCGGCCGCCGCGGGGACGATGGCGGCGGCGACGGCCACCCCCGCGATGGAGACGGGGAGGTCGGTCGCCAGCGCGAGCGCGCCCGCCGCGCCCGCGCTGATGGCGATGGCGAGCGCGAGGAGGCTCGGCGTGATGAAGAAGCCGACCTGTTCTGCGGCCGATATCTGGAGCATCCGGGGAACGATTCCGACCTGTCGCATGAGGAAGCTCAGTGCCAGCGCGCCGACCACGGCGACGGCCAGCCCGATGACCTGCGCGCGGGCGCTCCGGGTTATCATGTCGTAGTCGTCGATGACCCACCCCACCGACGCCGAGAGCGTCGTCCCGGCGAAGGGGGCGATGACCATCGCGCCGACGATGACGATGGCCGAGTCGAGCAGGAGGCCGGCCGTGGCGACGACGGCGCTCAGGAGGGCGAGGGCGACGTACGTCCCGCCGTCGGGCCAGAGGTCGTCGGCCCGTTCGCGGAGTTCGGGGTTCGAGATACCCCGGTCGCCCTTCGGTCCCTCGACGAGCTCGGCGGTGAGCCGGTCGGCGTCGACCCCCTTGACGGAACTGGCGTCGGTGACGACCGTGTAGGTGTCCTCGTCGAGGCCCGCCTCGTAGAGGCGCTCCAGCACCGGCTGGACGCCCCCCGAGGGGACGGGGACGTAACAGACGAGCGACCGCCCGCCGCTCACCTCGTCGACGAGGAGGTACCGCGCGTCGAGGTCGTCGAGCGCCGATTCGACCGCCGCCCGGCGGTCGGTCGGTACCGACACCTGCAGTAATCGCATGGGGAGAGCAACTCTACCCGCCCTCAAAACCCTTGTCGCCGGGAGCTGTCGGCCGCCGGTACGGTTATGTCGGTTGCCACGCCCGGTACGGACGACGATGGTCCCCGCCCCCCTCCCCTCGCCGTCCAGCGCCGCCGCCAGTATCGCCCATCCGACGGGTGAGCCCTGAGATGGTCGCCTTCCTCGCCCTCCTCGCGGACTCGTGGGAGCGTGCCGGCCCCGCGCGGGAACTCGCGGTCGTCCCGTTCGTCTGGTCGTTCCTGCAGGTCGGCCAGCTACTCCGGGCCCTCGGGAGCGACCGCGTCCTCGATGTCGCCTTCCCGTTCCCGCAGGCCGTCGTCGGCCTCTGGTCGTTCGTCAACCCGCCGGTCCCGCCGGGCGTCTCGATAGCGGGGCCGCTGTGGGTGCTTCCCGTCGCCCTCCTCGCGGAGGGGGTCCTCGCGGCGGGCTACCTCGGGAGCCTGGAGGAGACGTTCCGGACGGGCCGGTACGACTTCGCCGCCAACGCCCGCCGGTACGCCGTCGACCTGCTCGTCTACTCCGTACTCGTGAGCGCCGTCGGCCTCCTCGTCGGGGCGATCGCGCTCGCGAACGGCGTTCTCGGGCTCCTGTTCGGTATCCCCCTCTTCCTCGTCGCGGGCTACCTGTTCTACGCGACGCCCTTCCTCGTCGTCGCCGAGGACCTGTCGATCCGCCCGGCCCTGGCCCGGAGCTACGCGCTCGCCGTCGCCGGCGGCGACCACCTCGCGTTCTTCGCGAAGTACCTCGCCGTCGGCGCCGCCGTCTCCGTCCCCGTCTCCCTGGTGGCGTACGTCGGGGTCGGCGGCCTCCTCGTCGCGTCGGCCGTCGCCGCCCCGGTCGGGGTCGCGCTCTCGGCGACCACCCTCGCGTTCCTCCGGGACGACCGGCGCGGTCGGGATCGGAGTCGGGACCGCGGACCGCGATACACCACCGGCGGGCGCCTCGACTGACCGGTCGCGGGCGCGAGCGGGCGAATCCGAAGGCCGAAGGTGCCCCGTAGCCTCGGTGTCGGTAATGGACCTGCACGACGTGACGGAGCGGGCGGTGGCGACCGGCCCGGTCTGTGATGCCTGTCTCGGGCGACTGGTCGCCGACCGCAGTTTCGGCCTGACGAACGCCGAACGGGGGAAGTCGATGCGCGTCTCGCACGCGCTGACCGAGGACGACCCCTACGAGGCACCCGACACCGCCGACTGCTGGGTCTGTGAGGGCGAGTGCGCCCGCTTCGAGCAGTTCGCCGAGCGCGCGCTGGCGGCGATGGACGGCTGGGAGTTCACTACCTACCAGGTGGGGACGCGCGTCTCGCCTCTGCTGGAGGAGAACGAGCGGTTCCTCCGCGAGGACGCCGGCCTGCCCGAGGACGCCGGCGAGCAGTTGAAATCGGAGTTCAACCGCGAGGTGGGCAAGCGCATCGGCGCGGCGACGGACGCCGAACTCGACCTCGAACGCCCGGACGTGCTCGCGCTCATCGACCTCTCGACGGACGCCATCGACCTGCAGGTCAACAGCGCGTTCGTCTACGGGCGCTACCGGAAGCTCGAACGCGACATCCCCCAGACGAAGTGGCCCTGTTCGGACTGCGGGACGACGGGCACGAAGCGCGGCGAGCCCTGCGAGGCCTGCGAGGGGACGGGCTATCGCTACGGGACGAGCGTCGAGCAGCTGACCGCGCCCGTCGTCCTCGAGGCGATGGACGGGGAGGAGGCGGTCTTCCACGGCGCGGGCCGCGAGGACGTCGACGCCCTGATGCTCGAGGGGGGACGCCCGTTCGTCATCGAGATAAAGCGCCCGCGCCGCCGCGACCTCGACTACGACGCCCTCGAACGGGAGGTCAACGAGTTCGCCGGGGGGCGCGCCGAGGTGGCGGGCCTGCGCCCGGCCACCCACGACATGGTCGAGCGGGTCAAGGAACTCGACGCCGCGAAGACCTACCGGGCGACCGTCGAGTTCGCCGACCCCGTCGAGGCGGACGCCTTCGCGGCGGCCATCGGCGAACTCCGGGGGGCGACGCTCGAACAGCGCACGCCACAGCGCGTCGACCACCGTCGGGCGGACATCGTCCGGACGCGGACCGTCTACGACATCTCGGGGGAACTGGAGGACGACCGCCACGCCGTCGTCGAACTCCACGGCGAGGGGGGCCTCTACGTGAAGGAACTCATCAGCAGCGACGACGGCCGGACCGAACCCTCGCTCGCCGGCATCCTCGGGGTCGACGCCGAGGTGACGGCACTCGACGTCCTCCGCGTCGAGGGCGAGGACGAACCGTTCGAGCGCCCGGAGTTCTTCCGCGACGACGCGTCGGCCACCGGGTCGTAACCCCGTGTCCACCGGCCGACAGGTTTTTCAGTGTGGCAGGATTTGTCATGATAAGGTGTGACAAATATGTGCCACCGCAACACCACCGAGGAGTACGTCTTCCACTACACGCCGGCCGCGGAACACGAGGATCCAGAGCGGGAGGCCCCCGAGGAGCGAGAGGAGCGGCGCGGCGAACCGCAGGTCCGCGCGGCGGACGACTAGACGGCTCTTTTTCGCGTGCGCTCGTCCGACCAGCGACGCCTCCGCCTCGCGGAGAGGTGGTTCGAGGCCGTCGAGGGCGCACAACCGCGCTCCGCGGCGACGGCCTCGACACCCCCCATCCGGGGGACGTCGTCGTAGCCCACCCGGAGCGCGGTCCCCAAGGTGGGTCGGCGACGGGACCGTGAGGAGGCGGCCCCGGGCCGCCTCCACGAGCGGTGAGGCCGGTCAGTCGTCGGCCGGCGCGCCGCCCCGGTCGGCCAGTTCGAACCGCAACAGCGTACGCTGGGCCCGCCGGAGGCGTTCGGAGAGCGCCTGATGGGAGACGTCGAGTTCCTCGGCCAGTTCGCCGAGCGACACCTCGCGTGGCACCTCGAAGTAGCCCCGCCGGTAGGCCGTCTCGACGGTCTCGCGCTGCTTCGCCGTCAGGCGCATATCGTCGTCCCCGTCGGTCTCGCAGATGTGGGTCAGGTCGGCGTCGATGCCGAACTGGCCGAGACAGTCGACGGTCTCGCCGACGGCCCCCCGCGAGGGGTACCAGAGGTGGAGTCGCCACGCCCCGTCGTGGGCGACGGCCGACCGGACGACCCCCGACTCACGGGTCACGACCGCCGCCACCAGCCGGACCACCCCGTCGAAGTCGACGTCACAGAGCCACCTGCCCTCGCGTTCGGCGAGCATCCCCCGGAGCGTCACGGTCGGGTCCGCCGAGAGCGCATCGCGGACCGCCTCCCTGCCCGTACCGCCGACCCACACGAAGGCGAACGGGCGGTCCTCCCGACCCGCGGCGACCCGTTCGACCCGGCAGGTCAGCGAGGGCTCCCGCTCGAAGGCGACCGCGAGGGCGACCTGCTCGACCGGCAGGCGGAGCTCCGCTTCCGTAGCGACCGACGCCCTCCCGGCTTCGTCCGCACCGCGAGCGGTAAGGCGTTCGTCGTCGGGCACGCCGGGCCACGTCGGCCCGTCGTCCGTTGTTCGGGGTGTCATGGTGTCGGTGTCCCGCCGGCCGCCCCGCGTCGAGGTACCGGACCCCGACCCGCTGGACGACCGCCGGACCGTATTCCGTCCTGACCACACCGACACGTCAACCTTCGGGCCACTGCTCGCGGTGCGTGACTGACACATCGCCGATATCGTACCGGTCACCCGAGCGTCACGTCGAGGTGGCGCATGATACCACGGCTGACGGACGCGAGCGGCGCCCCGAACGTGTTCATGAGGGCGGTGACACAACCCCCGAGCAGTCCGAGCAGGACCGGGTCGTCACCGGTGATACCGCTGAACAGGTCGGGGAGCGCCTGGAGCATCACCACGCGACGTCACCACCGAACGGGGAGCCCACCGGGCGAGTGCTCGGGTGCGCTCCGACATGTAGCTACCCCCGCCTGTTCGGGGACGGTAACACCTATAGTGGGTGCGCGCGCCGCCCCGTGCATGGAGTTCGGCGTCGACGAGGCGGGGAAGGGACCGGTGCTCGGACCGATGGTCGCCGCCTGCGCGTTCGGGCCCGAGGAGGCGCTCCCGGACGATGTTGACGACTCGAAGCGCCTCTCGCCGGGCGACCGGGAACGCATCGCCGGGCGCCTCCGGAACCACCCCGACGTGCTGACGGGCGTCGTCGCCGTCCCCCCGGACCGCATCGACGACCCGACCACGGACATGAACTCGCTGACCGTCGAGGCCCACGCCGCCGCCATCACCGAGGCGGGGGTGCCCGACGGGAGCGAGGGGCTGGCCGACGCCGCGGACGTGGACGCGGACCGCTTCGCCCGACGGGTGACGGAGGCCGTGGACCGCCGCGTGACGGTCCGCGCCGCCCACCGCGCCGACGAGTCCTCGGCGATGGTCGGTGCCGCGAGCGTCCTCGCGAAGGTCGAACGCGACGCGGCCCTCGCGCGCCTCGCCGCCGACTACGAGGGGTTCGACCTCGGGTCGGGCTACCCGAGTGACCCCACCACCAGGACGTTCCTTCGGGAGTACGTCCGGGACCGGGGCGACCTCCCCGCGTGCGCGCGTGCGACGTGGAAGACGAGCGAGGACGTCCTCGCGGCCGCCGAGCAGTCCTCCCTCGACGGCTTCTGAGCGGCGGAACGTGGCCGGGGGCTACTACGTGAGCGGCGACGGGGCCGACGGGCTACACGGATAGCCCACAGGTTGAGTCGGGAACGGGGACTGTCTACGGACGAGGCGGCCCCCGGCCGACGTGTCGCTCATGACGGTCCGCCGTCACGGTGGGGTAGGCATCCCGCGTCGGACGCGGTCGCCTCGGCTCTTATCGACCTTGCACCGGTCGGCCGACCCTTCGGTCGACTGTTTTACCCCATGCGATCCAATACACGCATGGAGTTCACCGTCATCGAGGGAGACGGTTCCCTGAGCCAGGAACTGATTGCACAGGGCTTCG
>CAYYSW010000023.1:0-1969 GCA_964474395.1 uncultured Halobacteriales archaeon | reverse complement strand
CTGTGGGAGCGGGTTCCGGAGCTGCGCCGAGGCCCTCCAGCAGGAGTGGGGCGAAGGCTACCTTCACAACCTGGGTGCTGCTTCGATCGCCGACCAGGGCTGGGATCCGCGTCATCCTGACCAGGAACAGT
Source organism: uncultured Halobacteriales archaeon (assembly GCA_964474395.1). GTDB lineage: Archaea > Halobacteriota > Halobacteria > Halobacteriales > Haloarculaceae > Halomarina. The sequence continues at coordinate 1,838 of CAYYSW010000023.1, read as the reverse complement.
CCGCCGACCTTCTCGTGAACGCGGCCGGTACCTCGCTGCGCATGGGGAGCGGCGTCGCCGGCGCGCTCCGCCGCGGCGCCGGCGAGGCGATACACGACGAGGCCGTCTCGAAGGGGCCGGTCGACCTCGGCGGGACGGCCGTCACCGACGCGTACGACCTCGACGCCGAGTACGTGATCCACGCGGCCGCGATGCCCCACTACGGCGACCGGCGGGCCACCCGCGCCAGCGTCGAACTGGCGACGCACAACGCCCTGCGGCGGGCGGACCGTCTCTCGTGTTCGTCGCTGGTGGTTCCCGCGCTGGGGTGTGGCGTCGCCGGCTTCGACCTCTCGGAGGGCGCCCGGATCATCGGCGGGGCGATCACGGAGTACGACCCCGAGACGCTCACCGACGTGCGCTTCATCGGCTACGGCGAGGAGGCGGGGACCATCCGCGAGGCCGTGAGGTAGTCGGGCTCAGGTCCGCAGATGCATCCCCCGTGAGGCGGGGGCCGTCGACTCGAACCTCCAGCGCTCGGAGAACCCCTCGACGTCGGCCACGAGGCTCACGTACGCGTCGGGCGGCGCGGTAGCCCGGTAGTCCGGACGTGTTCGACCAGCGCGTCCACGATTCGCGTCCCGAGCCCCCGCCCGTGGTGGTCGGGGTGGACGACCACGTCGACCAGCTGGTAGACCGACCCCCCGTCGCCGACGGTCCGGCCCGTCCCGACCACCGTCCGTCGCGTTCGACGACGGCGTGGTCGCTGTTCGGCAGTCCTCGTTCCAGACCGGCGAGCGACCGGGGCGCCATGTCGTTCGCCTCCCGCAGGGAGAGTGGGATCTCCGCGGCAGGGGGGCGCTCGACGAGGCGGTACCCGTCGCCGAGCGCGTCGGTTCCGGTATCCGCGTCGGTATCGTCCATGCACCGGACGCGCCCTCGAGAGCTTCGTTCCTCCAGGTTGATCGCCCGCCGCGGCGGACTCACTCCTCGATGACGACCTCGCCGTCCTCGACTGCCACCCGGAGCAGCGAGGTCGGTTCGACCGGGAGGTCCACGTCGGCGTCCCCGCGGCGGAGGACCGTCACGACGTCCAGCACCTCCGCGCCCACCTCCCCGAGGGCGTCACAGACCGCGACGAGGGTTCCGCCCGTCGAGAACATGTCGTCGACGACCACCACCCGGTCGTCCGGTTCGACGGCGTTGAGGTAGAGTTCGGATTCGCCGTAGCCGGTCGTCTGATGGACCGCTACCTCGCCGTCGAGGCCGTAGCGTCGCTTGCGGACCACGACGAAGGGGACGTCCGCGGCGAGCGAGAGCGCGGTCGCGTGGTGGATCCCCATCGCCTCGGGCGTGACGACGTAGTCCGCCCGTTCGACGTCGGCGACCTCGGCGATGGCCGCCGCCACCTCCCGAAGGACTGCCGGGTCCACGCGCGGGATGCCGTCGGTGACGGGGTGGACCATGTACTCGTAGCCGTCGCGGTCGACGACTGGTGCCGCCCGGAGCGATTCCCTGAGGCGTTCGAGGGTGGGCATGGGCGGGCCAACACGGCCGGCGGGTAAACCAGTTCCCCGGCGACGACGAAAGGCAGTTGTATCATCCCGCGAAGAACACCTGTGAGCGACGAGGGGTATTCGGAGGACGCGTTCTCGCTGCTGGCGAACGAGACCCGACTGGGGATCATCCGAGCCATCGGCGACGCAAGCGGGGGCGGGGAGTACGCCGCTCTTTCCTACGGGACACTCAAAGACGCCGTTGGGATCGACGACACGGGGAACCTCAACTACCACCTCCGGAAGCTCCGCGACCGGTTCATCGAGAAGGACGGGGACCGGTACCGGCTTACCATCCCCGGC
>CAYYSW010000022.1:7046-15538 GCA_964474395.1 uncultured Halobacteriales archaeon | reverse complement strand
GCCACCGTCGAGGCCGCCCCCGAGCGGACCGCCGCCGGGCGCATCGACCAGGTGAGCGCCGCCCGGAACCCCCGGCTCTCGTGGCAGGCGCTCGGCGACGACGGCGGCGACGAGTAACCCGACCGGCCGCTGTTCCGGTCAGTTGCACCCTGCAACCGTCGAAACCGTGAGCAACGGAGTCCACGTGTTATGTTCTCGCGGATCCAACGGTATCATGTACCATGGGATTGCTAACACGTCTCGTAGGCAGTCGGCGCGACCGGGAACTGAAGTACCGGTGCTCCGCGTGTAGCGAGATATTCGAGTTCAGGCCCGAGTCGGAGGCCGAGGCCAGCGACGGCCCGCGGTGTCCGACCTGTAGGGACCGGAACGTGAGTCCGCTCTGACCGGTTACCGATCGGTCTCGGTCCGGATGGAGTGGGCGCCCTCGCGTTCGCGCGCGCCGGCGCCCACCTCGATGAACTCGGCGTTCCGGCGGGCCGCCTCGATGGTGTGTCCGCCGCAGTACGACAGCCCCGAGCGGATGCCGGCGAGGAACTCCTCGACGTGCTCCGCGAGGGGGCCGCTGTAGGGGGTCAGCCCCTCGACGCCCTCGGCGGCGTCGGGCGTGAGGTCCTTGTCCGAACGGGCGTTGTTGGCCTCGGAACTCGCCATCCCGCGGGTGCGTTTGTACCGCTCGTCGCCGACGTCGACCACGTCGCCCGGCGCCTCCTCGGTGCCGGCGAAGAACCCGCCCATCATGACCGTGCTCGCGCCGGCCACAAGCGCCTTGACCGCGTCGCCGGAGGTGCGGATACCCCCGTCGGCGATGACGGGGACGCCGTGGGCACGGGCCGCCTCCGCGCAGTCGTCGACGGCGGTCAGTTGCGGGACGCCCGCGCCCGCCACCTGCCGGGTCGTACAGTGGGACCCGGGGCCGATGCCAACCTTCACGCAGTCGGCTCCGTCGTCCCGTCGGCCGTGGCGACGTTCCCCGCGACGAGGGGGGCGTCGAGCTCCCGGTCGAGGCGGGAGACGGCGTCGAGCGCGCGCTCCATGTGGCCGTGGGCGACGTCGAGGACGAGTGCGGCGGCGCCCGCCTCGAGGAGCGCCTCGGCCCGGTCGAGGTAGTCCTCGTCGATACCGACGGCGGCCCCGCAGCGTTCGCCGGCGTCGACGACCCGTTCGACCTGCCCGGCCTGTTCCTCGACGGTCGTGAACCGGTGGACGGTGCCGAACCCGCCGGCCCGCGAGAGGGCGATGGCCGTCCGCTCCTCGGTGACGGTGTCCATCGGCGCGCTCAACAGCGGCACGTCGAGTTCGACGTTCGGCGTGAGCTGCGTCGAGAGATCGACGTCGCTGCGACTGTCGACGGCCGAGCGCTGTGGAACGAGCAGTACGTCGCCGTACGAGTGACCGGTCCTGACGTCCATCGTGAACCCTACTGGTCGAATCGCTCGCCAGTCATAGTCGCTCCGGTTCTACCCGACCCCGCCGGTTCCGACGGTTCCGGCAGCGTCTACCGGTCGTCGCCGGCCCCGCCCGACCAGAAGGCGTCAGGCCCGTGGTCGTCCTGCCACTTGAGGGGGAAGCCGACCGCCTCTTCGCCGACGGTCAGGCCGAGGACGACGGCCTTCGGTGCGAGGTCGGCGCGGTCCCACTCGCGGCCCTCGCCGGCCGCCTCGCTCTCCCCACCCGGCGGCCGGAGGACCGGCGTATCGGGGGTCGCCGCCCGGAACTGCTCGTAAGTGACGACCGGGGCGGATAGGACGGTCAGTTCCCGCCCCTCGAACTCGCCTGCGATGCAGACCCCCGAGGACTGCTTCCACTCGCTTCCGGTCTCCCGGTCGTACAGCACGAGGTCGTCGTCCGCGAGCTTGCCCGAGACGCCGAACTCGACGGTCCGTCCCCGACGACCCGTTCGTAGACGACGGCGCTCCCACAGATCGGGCACCACGTGACGGCGACCGAGCGGCCCCCGACGCGGTCGTTGACCACCTCGTGGTAGTGGAGAACCCGGAGGGGGTACGCGCGCGTCTCTCCCCCCCTCCACGGTGAGGGCGATGACCTCGTCGGCGGGGGCCCCACCGTAGTCGGGACCGAACTCGGGGTCGTCGACGCTCGGGATGGCGTCCCGGGGGACGACCTGCCTGACGTCCATGGCCCGGAGTCGGCGTCGGCCGACAAAAACCGCCGCCTGCCGGTGTGCCCGGCGCGCACGGACGCGGGGTAGGCCTATGTAACCCGCAGGCGAGATGGGGACACATGAGCTTCGACGCCGACCGCGTCTCGACGGTGACGTTCGACTCCTACAGCACGCTCGTGGACGTGGACGCCGCCGAGCAGGCCCTGCGGGAACGAGTCGAAGATCCGGAGCCCGTCTCGCGGCTCTGGCGGGCGCGCTCGCTCGAGTACACGATGGTCGCGAACCACATCGACGCCTACCAGCCCTTCTACGAGATGAACCGCGACGCCCTCCAGTACGCCCTCGACGCCAACGACGCGGACGTCTCGGCGGAGGAGCGCGACGAGATACTCTCGGTCTACCACGAACTCGACGTGTTCCCGGACGTCCGCGAGGGCATCGAGACCATCCGCGATGCGGGCTACGACTGCTACGTGGTCTCCAACGGCAACCCCGAGATGCTCGACTCGATGGTCGAGCACGCCGATATCGGCGACCTGCTGGAAGACACCATCTCGGCCGACGAGGTGGAGACGTTCAAACCCTCGAAGGAACTCTACCGCCACGCCGCCGCCCGGACCGGCACGCCCATCGACGAGGTCGCCCACGTCGCCGCGCTGTGGCTCGACATCCAGGGCGCGATGCACGCCGGGATGCAGGGGGTGTGGGTCGACCGGAAGGGCGACCCGTGGGAGCCCTTCGACGGCGAACCGGACCTCACCATCGGGACGCTCCACGACCTCGCCGACGAACTGGCCTGAGCGGGGTCGGCGGGCGAATCCACCGAATCCGACCGGTCACGGAACTGTCAGACACGACTATATCCGTGCGAGTTCTCCCCACGCACACGATGGCACGGAGTGATACGACTACCACCGCCGAACTGTACGTCCGCTCGCTGGCCCCGAGCTACGAGTTCCAGTCACAGGAGCGGGTCCTCTCGCTGCTCGACGAACTCGTCTCGTCGGGCGGGCTGGCGGGCTACGACGTGTTCGTCTGGGGTGACGCCGTCTGCCCCTCGGGAAGCGGGGCGCGGACCACCACCGGACGGTGGGTGCTCGACCGGGTCGAACGAATCGAGCGGTGGGCCGACGACGTCGGGGCGACGATCGCGGCGCTCCGCCCCGGGGAGTATCACTCGCGCATCACCGACGAACACCGGCCGGTGACCGCTCTGCCGTCGCTCGCCCTCGCGGAGTTCGACGGCACCGACCTCGTCCACTTCGCGCCGTGTCTCGCCGGCGAGGACCACGTCACCGTCCACGACCGGCTGGACGCACTCGCCACCGCCATCGGCGGGGACGAGGGGGCCGACCCCGAGGCGCGACCGGAGCAACGGACGGGGACCGACCCGGAGACCGGGAGCGAGCCGACCGACAGGGGAGGGGAACCGTCGCTCGTCGGCAGGCCGCGGTCGCAGCCGTAGCAGTCGCACCTGCCGTCCCGGGTCAGTCCACCATACCGACGCAGTCGACGTGCGCTTCGAGTTCCTCCTCGCTCTCGAACTCCTCCCCACACGCTTCACAGCGGTGCGTCTCGCTCATGGGGCCCGTAGCGTAGTGCGCCGGTTAACCGTTGCCCAGTCGGGTCGGATTCCTCTGGAATCGCGAGCTGAATAAGCCTAATGTGTGTTCACATGTACCACACATACGGGGAGGACCATGGCAGGACACACCGGGATGGGACGAACGATCGAACTGTACGTCCGGTCGCTGGCCGCGGGCGAGGCCCACCAGCGACAGGAACGGGTCATCGAGCGGTTGCGCCGCCTCGAGGAGGGAGGCGTCATCGACGGCTTCGAGGTCCTCGTCTGGGGTCGCGGGCTCTGCCGGGACTCGATGAGCGCTCGGACCGTCGCGGGCCGGCAGGTCGGCGGCCGGCTGGACCGCATCGAGGAGTGGGCCGAGGGGACCGCCCGCTCCGTCTCGGAGTTCTGTCGCAGCGAGCGCCTCGACTCCGCCATCACCGGCGAGTCCCGCGAGGTCGTCCGTCTACCGTCGCTCGCCATGGCGGAGTTCGACGACGGCGACCTCGTCAGCTTCGCCCCCTGTCGCGAGGGCGACCGGGTCGTCTCGGTGTCCGACCGACTCGCCGCCCTCGGCCCGGAGCCGGACACCGACGAGCGGGACGGCCCGGCCGACCGGTCGCCGAGCGGTCGGGTCCGCCCCGGCCCGCGCCCCTGACGCTCGACTCCCCTCCCGGGTCGGACCGCCGTCTCAGAGCCGTTCTTTCGCCTGCCTGAACAGGCCGTCGAGTATCTCGGGAGTCGTCGGGTGGTACGCCCGGTCGGGGACCGCCCGCACGTCGGTCCCGTTCTCGACCAGCACCTGCATCGTCTTCGCCATCACGTCGGCGTGGTAGTGGAAGCCCTGGTAGCCGAGGACCGTCCCGTCGGTGCCGACGACGAGGCGGGCGAGGCCCTCCGGGTGGTTCTTCGTCTTGAACACCCCGTCCCGACTCGCCTCGCGCGTGACCGCGACGTGGTCGATGCCGGCCTCCTCCGCGGAGGCCTGCGAGTGGCCCACGCGAGCGTACGGGTAGACGGCGAGCCCGGAGAAGATCACGTGGTGGTGGACGTTGTCGTACTCGACGAGGTCGTCGCCGCGGCGGTGCCGGAGGACGTTGTCGGCGGCGACGTGACCCTGTTCCTTCGCGACGTGCAGGATGGGCTCGCGGCCGTTGACGTCGCCGACGACGAATACTCGGTCGTCGTCGCGGGCCTGCATCGTCGCCCCCACCCAGCCGGGTTCCACTTCGAGGGGGGTGCTGTCGAGGCCGAGGCCGCCCGTGGCGGGGCGCCGCCCGGTGAACAGGAGGAGGTGGTCGGCCTCGATGTCGCGCTCCTCGCCGTCGTGTTCGATGGTGAGGCGGACGCCGCCGTCGCCGGTCGGGGCGAGTGACGTCTCGTGGGTGTTCGTCAGTATCTCGATGCCGAACTGCTCGCGGTAGACGTCCATCAGCGCGTCGCCGAACTCGTCGTCGGCCTCGTCGAGCGGTCGGTCGTCGTGTTCGACGACGGTGACGTCCATCCCGCCGGCCTCCGCGAGGTAGGGCGCCATTTCCACGCCGATGTAGCCGAATCCCATCACGACGGCCGACTCCCCGAACTCGGTCCTGTCGAGAACGTCGTCGCTCGTCAGGTAGTCGACCTCGTCGATACCGGGGGTCTCGGGGACGTTCTGTTCGGACCCGGTGGCGACGACGACGTAGTCGGCCTCGATGTCGCGGTTGCCCACCCGGACGGTGTGTGCGTCGATGAAGTAACCCGTCTCGTGGAGGAACTCGACGTTGTCGCGCTTCGCGAGGCGCTCGACGGCGGCCCGGCGGTGCTCCGCGAAGTTCGCGATGTGCTCGTCCTTCTGGGCGACGACGGCCTCGAGGTCCACCTCGGGGGTCCCCTCGATACGGTGGTCGTGGCGGGCCTGGAACCGGTGGGCCGCGGCCGAGAGCACCTCCTTCGAGGGCATGCAACCCCGGAGGATGCAGAGACCGCCGCCCGGTTCGCCGTTGTCGACGAGCGTCAGTTCGATGTCGTCCTCGTCGGCCAGTCGGTCCGCGACGGCGACCCCGGCACTCCCGTACGCCCCGATGACGACGACGTGTGTCATACGGAACGCGCGTCCGGGAACCGCTTATCGCTTCCCCCACCGGACGCGGATACCGTCGACGGTGCGGCGTCGATGGCCCCGCCGTCCTCGGGGTTCGTCGGTCCGGCGCCCCCGACGTGTCGGTCGTAGCACCCCGGTTCGACCCGAACACACTCGGGCCCATCTTATGCCCGTCGGATTACCGAGAGTAACGTATGAGCCAAGCCGAGCGACTGGAGGTCTGGTGCGCTGGCGAGGAGTGGTGTCCGGTCACCACCACGGCGACGGTGCTCGGGCCGAAGTGGCATCCCGTCATCGTCCATCGCCTGCTGGTCCACGGTCCCTGCGGGTTCAACGAACTGAAAAACGCCGTTGATGGCATCTCCAGCAAGGTGCTCTCGGACAGCCTCGAACGCCTCGGGGAGTACGGACTCGTCGACCGGGCGGTCATCGAGGACCGCCCCATCCGGGTGCGGTACTCGCTGACCGAACGCGGCCGCTCGCTCGAACCCGTCATCACGGCGATGGCCGAGTGGGGAGAGGACAACCTCGCCGAACCCGCCGAGTGACGCTGCCCCTCGACGTCCTCGCGGTGGGCGCGCTCGTATCGTTCGGCGGTATCGGGGGCTACCTCGTGGCTCGCGGGCCGCTGTGAGGAGTTGCGGGTGGGTGAATCGGAGGCTGGGTGGGCCGAAGGGTCGCCGGGACCGGGGGTCGAACCGCGTCAGCCGTGGGCGCTCGCCCCCTCCGTCCGGGGGAGGGGGACGTGGACATCGGACTGAATCCACGCCCCCGTCACCGCCGGGTCATAGAGGATGACCTGTCCGTCCTCGAGGTCGAGGACGACGCAGTCGTGTGCGTCCGCGCGGCCGTCTGCCGGTTCGTCGTAGGATCGTGTGCTCATTTCGGGTGTATAGTTCGGGTTTGCTGTCTGTTCTACGAAGCGTACTATGTCACCAGGTAGCATAAGCTTTGCAGTAGTACTATCTCTCGAACAGACCACTGCACGACCGGCTCAGCCGCCGAGGACGCGGTCCCCGACGGTGTTCCGGTGAAGGTCGTTCGGTCCGCCCGCGACGGTGAGGAGCTTCGCGTCCCGCAGGTACCGTTCGACGGGCCGCTCGGTGGTGTAGCCGATGCCCCCGTGGAGGTCCATGGCGTCGCTCGCGTTCTCGACCGCCGCCTCCGTCGCGTGGACCTTCGCCATGCTCCGCTCGCGGGTGAACCCGTGGCCCCGGTCGGCCCTGTCCGCCGCCCGGAGGGTCAACAGGCGGGCGGCGTCCACCCGCTCCGCCATCTCCGCGAGGCGCCAGCGCACGCCCTGGAAGTCGCCGACGGACTGGCCGAACTGCTCGCGCCCCGCGACGTACTCGCGGGCGGCGTCGAGCGCGGCCCGGGCGATGCCGACGCCGCGTGCGGGGACGTTCACGCCGTTCGCCACCTCGCCGCGCCGGGCGTACGCCTCGCCCTCCTCGCCGACCATGGCGTCGCCGGGCACGCGGACGCCCGAGAGCGTGACCTTCGGGGACTTCACCGACCGGGCCCCGAGGGTGTCCCAGACCGTCTCCACCTCGAAGGCGTCCGTCGGGACGAGGAAGGCACTGACGTTGTGGGGCGCCTCTCCGTCGGGGCCGGTTTTCGCGTAGGTGAGGACGTAGTCCGCGTCCAGGAAGTTCGTCACCCAGCGCTTGTGGCCGTCGATGATCCATCCGTCCCCCTCCCGCTCCGCGCGCGTCTCCATCGCGAGCTTGTCGCTGCCGGCGTTCTCCTCGCTCAGGCCGAGTGCGCCCACCGTCTCGAAGCGGGCCATCCCGGGGAGGTACCGCTCGCGTTGCTCGTCGGTCCCGAAGCGGTCGACGACGGCCGCGACGCCGTGGTGAAGCGCCAGCGCGCTCGCGACCGGCATCATCGCCGCCGACAGCTCCTCGACGACGAGGGCGAGTTCGACCCACCCCTCGTTCAGTCCGCCGAACCGTTCGGGGAGGGTCAGCCCGGTCAGCCGTCGCTCCCCGAGTTCGGCCATGACGTCGGCGGGGTACTCCTCGTTCGCGTCGAGTTCGGCTGCCCGCGGTTCGATCTCCCGCTCGGCGAACGTCCGGACCTCGTCGCGGAGGGCCGCCTGTGACTCGCTGAGGTCGAAGTCCATGTGACGACCTACCGCGGGGGTGGGCCATACCTCTTGGGTCGGCGCGGGACCACGACGGGTCGGCGCGAACTCACAACGGGTCAGCGCGGACTCGCGACGGCCATCGGGGGGCCACACGAGGGTCGGAGCCTCCGGGAGTTCCGCCTCTACTGGACGACGTGGAGGCAGTGGCGGACGCTCCACCCCGAGACCCGCGTCCTCTCGGAGGACACCGGCTACGCCCGGAACTACGGTACGGACCCGTACGGTCAGTACAACCCTCCGGGCGGGTACTACACCAGCGACGCGACCATCTTCCGTCCGCTGACCCGGGACGACCGCTACCCGCCGAAGGAACCGTTCCTCGTCTCGCGCGACGGGGACCCGCTCGCGGTCCGGATGGGACCGCTCGCCTCCCAGGGGGTCGTCGAGGCGGGGGACCGCCTCGCGGTGTACGACCCGCGACCCGGGACCGGTCGGCTCTACGCCAACCCGAACGGGACGACCTTCGAGTGGGTCGACGGACGGGTCAGCGGACCGGACGGCGAGTACGCGTCCAACGGCCTCTCGCTCGACGAACTGCTCGCGTTCGACGCCATGTGGTTCGCGTGGGCGG
>CAYYSW010000022.1:0-6946 GCA_964474395.1 uncultured Halobacteriales archaeon | reverse complement strand
GGCCTCTCGCTCGACGAACTGCTCGCGTTCGACGCCATGTGGTTCGCGTGGGCGGGCTTCTCCCCCGATACGCGCGTCCATGGGTAACGCCGGTCGGAACGGGAGTCGGGCCCACGTCACGATCACCCGGACCCGCCGAGCGCTGTGGACCGCGATGGCGCGACGGGACGCGAGGGCGGTCTTCGCCCGCGTCGCGCCCGGGCCCGCCGTTCTCCTCGTCGCGCCGGTGAGCTTCGCGGTCGGCGGCCTGCTCGCCGCCCTCGTCGGGGCGAACCTCGCCCTCTCGTACCTCGCGGTCCGCGAACCCGCGGCCTGCGGGCTGACGCCGGCGTCGGGGGCGTTCTCCGCACTCCCGGGACTGCTCTCCGGGGCGGCGTGCTGCGGACCGACGGTGCTCGTCGTGCTGGGAATACAGGCCTCGGGCCTCGCGCTGTCGGCGTTCAGCGTGCTCGTGCCGGTCTCCGTGCTGTTGCTCGTCGGGAGCCTCCTGTTGGTCGGACGCCAGGTCGCACCGGCGGCCTGACCGCCGCTCCGGCGGAGTTCGGCCGCCTTGGCGCCCCTGAAGCGGAGCTACCCCTCTTGCTCGCCGCTCGCCGTGTGAGGCGTCGCTTTCGGTTTCCTATCGTGGTATACGATGTACGAGCCGGCACCGACCGGGAGGTGTGGTGGTCGAGAGCACAGCACGCTGTCCGGGGTGGTCGAAGCGAGGCCACGGACAGTCGCCGCTCGCAGTCCGGGCTCGGGGGGACTTAACGACCACGACGAGTACGGGCGAACCGTCGTCCCCCGTGGACGTGACGGGACAGACGATGAGTACGGAGACGAACCACTCCCAGCGATCGCTGAACGTAGAGGTACTCCGCGAGTACCTGAACGACCACCGATGGATTCACCTGAGTCTCGGCCTCCTCGGAAACCTCCTCTTTTTCGGGGGGAGCGTCCTGTTCCTGTTCGAGGGCCGGCTTCAGTCCCTCGGGGTGTGGACGTTCGTCGTCGGGTCGTTCTTCATGTTGGTCCGGGCAGTGGGCGAGGCGCTGGTCACGTACGTCAAGCGGGAGGGTGACTCACAGCAGGCGTAAGGGAATCGAACCGTCGATAGGAGACGAATCAGGCAGAGACGTCGGCGTCGCTCTCGATGTCCTCGCCGATGCGGACGAACCCGTAGTCGCACTCGGTACAGCGCCACTTGGTCTTCAGACCGAGGTGGAGTTTCGTGCTGGCCGTGCGGTAGAAGGTGGTCTCCTCGCCGCAACTCGGGCAGTAGTGCTGTGTCTCGAGGCTCATACCTCCCGATGGTGGCGGGCGGCACTTCACGCTTTCCACCTGCCGAACTATAAGTCGCTGGCGGGGCTACGGGGTGTATGAAGATCTACACCGGTCGAGGGGACGCAGGCGAGACGGACCTCCGGAACATGGAACGGGTCTCGAAGAGCAGCGCTCGTATCGAGGCGTACGGTACCGTCGACGAGGCCAACGCCGTCATCGGGATGGTCCGCCCGTCCGGACACGACGACGTGGACGAGCTGCTGGAGGAGATACAGAACCACCTGCACATCATCCAGGCGGACTTCGCGGACCCCGAAGACGACAGCGACGCCCCGCGGGTCAGCGAGGAGGAGGTCGACGACCTGGAGGGGTGGATGGACGGGTTCGACGACGAACTCGACCCCCTGCAGTCTTTCATCCTCCCGGGCGGGAGCGACCCCGGTGCCCACCTCCACCACGCGCGGACGGTCACCAGGCGGGCCGAACGTCGAGCCGTCGCCCTCGCCCGCGAGGAACCGGTCAACGAACACGCCATCGCGTACCTGAACCGACTGTCGGATGCGCTGTTCGTCTTCGCCCGACTGGTCAACAAACGTGAGGGCGTCCGGGAGGAGTCGCCCACCTACTGACCGAGGGCGGCACACCGTTCGCTATTGGAGATTGTCTCTCGAATCGACGGTATCACGTGGATACTCGCTCGGAGACGTGGATTCCTGCCTCAGAAAGCTAGTCAATGACTAGCACATATCGATTTCCTTTTCGCTGTGTTCTTATCCTTCAGCGGAGTATGCGTGTCATGAACAGGCACTTCGAAGACGCTCAGTACTACCTCCGGCGCGCCGGTTCGACCGCCCGCAAGGGCGTACGGGAGGAACTGAACCCCATCCAGCGACGCCTCCAGGAGATGGTCGGCAGCGAGGAGGACCCCGAGCCGTCCCGAGTCGAACGGCTCCGGGCCGACCTGAAGGACCTCCAGGGCCGTGCGGAGGGTGAGGCTCGTGATGCCATCGACACCGCCCGCAGGCGGCTGGAGGAGTACCGGCCGCGCCGTGCAGCGAAATAGGGAACCGTTAAGTTGCACCGCCCGCTCGTTCCGACTGCGGGTTGGTGATCTAGTCCGGTTATGATACCTCCTTCACACGGAGGAAGTCGGCGGTTCAAATCCGCCCCAACCCATCCTCTTATACGGGTTTTCCGACCGTAGCACGGCCTCATCGAATGTTCCGGTTGGGACGGCAGTGGCGTCTCTCTGCATTTCGATACAGAACTCGACAGCGGTACCAATCGCTCTTAGTCGCTTCGTCTCGACTGTAGCTTCCCAGCGGTTCTCGACCCGTTGCTCGCGGGCTTCGATTAGCCGTCTATCGAGCTGGCCTGCCACATCCGTTCAAGCGCGGGGGTGAGCGACGACCAGGAGACTCGTCCCACCGATTGTTTCTCGGCCGATATCGTACAAGAGTCGGGTAAGGCCCGCGTCGGTCGGGCGGACGGAGGTGACGGAGTCGATTTCGAACGAATGACGCTCGAGCACCTGCCGGAGCGTGCGTTCGTCGAACCAGCAGGTGTGTTCCGGATTCGAGGGAACGTCTCCGAAGAGGGCCCGGCGGAATCGATGGAATGTCCACGGATTCGGAGTGGTTCGGACGAGATGACCGTCGGGTTCAAGATGCTGATGAACGGAATCGAGGAATCCACCTACGTCAGAGAGGTGCTCGATAATCTCACCCGCCACGACGGTATCGAATCGCTGGCCGAGGTCGAAATCCTGTGCGTCTGCTGCTACGACATCGTACCCACGGGCTTGCAGATCGCGGACGTCTTCGTCAAGAGCCGACTGGTGGAAAACGGGGAAGTCACCCAACAGGCCGCCGGCATCCCTGTACGAGCCGCGTGTTCGATTCGACGCCCGTGTAACACTTCGTCTCGAAAAGCCGACCCGATTCGGCCCCTCATCTAACATCTCCCACCAGTAAAATTAGTCTCTAAAAAAGAAATGTAATTCAGGCAATACTTATCTCTATGCAGTACATTCTCATTTCAATGACTGACCCCCAGAACGCTGAAACCGAATGGACGGTCGACTCGAACGCGTCTTCGCCGATCGTGGGACGCCGACCCTTCCTGAAGGGAGTGACGGCGCTGGCCGCGACGGCGGGTCTCGTCGGTGGCTTCGGGAACGTCGGCGCTGCCGCGACGGATGCGGTTCCGGACAGGGACGCCGACCGCACGTACGACGTGAGCGCGATCAGCGTCGACATCCCGTACAGTCCGACGGGCCTCCACCAGCCCAACGGTGGGATGTTCGTCCTCGACGAGAACAAGGAACGAGTCCGACGGGCCGAGACGGTCGTCGAGCTGAACGACCCGGTCACCCGCTACATCGAACCGCTCGTCATCCGCGCGACCGTCGGCGAGGTCGTCGAGATCAATTTCCACAACGAACTGAAATACCGGTCCTCGATGCACAACACGGGCCTGCCCTACGAGGTGGACACCTCCGACGGGATGGCCGTGGGCTACAACGAGGACACCACCGTCCCCCCCGACGGACGGACGACCTACCGGTGGCACGCCGACCGCATCGGGACGTTCTTCTTCCACGACGCGGCCAACCCCGCGATAGCGTCCCTCCAGACCGACAACGCGGGCAACGTCAACGGCTTCGCCCGCGGCCTGTTCGGCGCCATCGTTGTCGAGCCGGACGGGGCGACGTGGACCGACCCGCGAACCGGCGAGGACCTCCCCAGCGGCTGTCGGGCGAACGTCCACGTCCCCGGCGGCACCGACCACCGCGAGTTCCTCGTCTTCTACCACGACCCCCAGGGCGTGCGGTTCCGCGACGGGACGGAACCGACGTTCCCGGGGACGGACACCCCACAACATATCCACGGTATCAACTACCGCGCGGCGGCGACCGGCGACCGCTTCCGCGAGGACGACCCCGAGCTAAAGGACGATGCGAACCCGGTGACGTTCTACAGCTCGTGGGTCCACGGTGAACCCGGCGGCGGTGACAGCGTCTTCGAGACGTACGTCGGCGACCCGACGAAGTTCGTCGCCGTCGGCGCCCAGTTAGAGGAGAACCACGTCCACCACATCCACGGCCACCGCTGGCAGGAGGGCCAGTTCCCCGGCAACGGCGAGGAGACCGACACCATCGACGCCCAGACCATCGGTCCCGGCGCGACCTACGAGGCCTACCTCACCTCCGCCTACGGCGCGGACAGCGCGTACCCGGACCGCGAGTTCGACGAGGCGTTCTCCATCGGCGCGGGCGGCCCGCACGGCGCCCCCGGTGACTACCTGTTCCACTGCCACCTCTTCCCGCACTACGGCGAGGGGATGAACGCCATCTTCCGGGTCAACGACAAGGCGAAAGACGACCTCGTCGAACTCCCGAACAACCGGGCGGTCCACAACGAGCACCTCATCCCCGCGAGCTCTGCCCGGCCCAGCTGGCGGGAACTCGTCGGCTCCAGTATCGACGAGCCGGGCGAGCGCGCTCCCAAGCCCCCCGTCCCCGACGACGAGGCGGGGCGCGACCCCAACACGACCGAAGACGAGTGGCTGATGCTGTCCGCGTCCGGGGCGCCCTACACCGACCCGGTCCCGGAGGATCGACACCGGCGGACCGTCGAGTACACGAACGTCGCGCTGGCCTCGAACATCGCGTACAACGACTCGGGCGACCACGACCCCGACGGCCGGGTCTTCGCCATCGAGTCGGTGAAGATCACCGAGCACCGCGAGAGCGGGGACGAAGTGGTGTTGGACATCGACTACTCTGATGACGTCCAGAAGGTCCGCGACGGGGAGATGAACCCCGAACCGGCCGTCATCCGCGCGAACGTCGGTGACTGCATCGAGATGACGCTCAGGAACGAGCTCCCGCAGCCGGTCTCGAACCACGTCCACTTCGTCTCCTACGACCCGCTGGGCTCGGACGCGACGGAGGTCGGCTACAACTACGACCAAGGCGTCGAACCCGGCGAGACGGGCACCTACCGGTGGTTCGCCGACGAGGAGGGGACCATCTTCTGGCACGACCACATGGTCGGCATCAAGTTCCAGATGCACGGTACCTTCGGCACGCTCATCGTCGAACCCGAGGGCTCGGAGTGGCTCGACCCCTACTCCGGTGAGCCCATGGCCGTCGGCGCGCAGTCCATAATCGTCCCGCCCGACGCGCCGTCCTTCCGCGAGCAGGCGCTCCTCTACCACGACTTCGCGCCGCTGGTGGACCGCGACGGGAACCTCGTCACCGAGGGCATCCAGCACAACGTCAACGAGGGGGTGATGGCCATCAACTACCGCAACTCCCCGTACTACCACCGGGACGACGCCGACGCCGCCTACGTGTTCAGCTCCGCGAAACACGGCGACCCCGAGACGCCCGTCCTGGAGGCCTACGACGGCGACCCCATCCGCTTCCGCCTCCAGCAGACTGCCTACGAGGAGCAACACAGCTTCTCCACGCACGGGATGCGCCTCAAGCGCCAGGGACTGACCGACTCCGGGTCGCAGGCCCAGATCATCGGCACCTCCGAGGGCTTCACCTTCGACTCGGTGGCTTCGCGGCTGCCCGGGTCGTTCCGGCAGACCCGACGGCTGCTCGAACAGGGGTTCGATTCGAACCTGCTGGCGGGCCTCAACGGCGGCGAACCGATGGACAACCCCGACGGGCTGCCCGTCTCCGATTACCTCTTCGGCTCGACGATCGACGAGGACCTCTGGAACGGCATGTGGGGGTTGACCCGCGTCTGGGCCAAGAGGGTCGGCCACCTCGAGCCCCTCCCCGACCGCACGTCCCCCCGCGAACGTATCGACCGGGAGGCGCTCAGGGAGATGGGCCACCCTGCGCCACACGCCAAGTTCTCCTGGCGTGAACACGGCCAGCGCGCGAAGCAGTACTACTACGGGGAGGACCCGGACGTCCGCTTCCCCTCGGACAAGGACGACCGACAGAACGGCAACGTCGGCCGCACGCCCCCCAAGGCACCCGACCCCGGCTGGCCGTGCCGAACCGACGTCCCGGTGCGCAAGTACGATATCTGTGCGCTGCGGGCGGACATCCGGTACAACGACTACGGCGACCACGACCCCGACGGCATCGTCTACGCCCTGAAGAAGGACGCCCGGAAGATCCGACGCGGCAAGAAGAACCCCGAACCGCTCGTCGTCCGCGCCAACGAAGGCGAGTGCATCGAGGTGACCCTCGAGAACTGCCTCGACGAGCCCGAGGACGAGCACTTCCAGGTCGACCTCATCACCGGCCGCCCCGACGACGTGCTCGGCGAGGACCCCATGGACTTCTACGAACCGAACGGCCGGCTGCTCCGGTTCGCCCACGGCACCACCGACGACGGTGTCGTTCGCCACGGTGTGGGCTGGGTCCGCGAGAAGTACGCAGCGGTCCAATCGAGCGAGGTGACCGTCGACCTCGAGACCCAGACGGCGTCCGCGACGGTCACGGTTCCCGGGGGCCACGGCGAGGTCGAACTCTCCCTGGCGACGTACTCTAAACCGTCGGCGCCTGCCGAGTTCGACGACGGCGCCCTCCAGCACTTCGTCAGCGGCGACACTCGGGTGGTGGGCCCGGGCACGCACACGTTCACGGTGGACCTGCCGGAGCCGACCCACCCGCTGCCGCGGGCGAACGCGGCGTGGACGGAGTCGCTGC
>CAYYSW010000021.1:3922-15567 GCA_964474395.1 uncultured Halobacteriales archaeon | reverse complement strand
TCGGAGCCACAGATGGCGGTGTGCGTGACCCGGACGATGGCGTCGGTCGGCGCTTCGAGTTCGGGTTTCGGTACCTCTTCGACGGATATCTCCCCCGGTCCCTGAAAGACGGCGGCGCGCATGGTCGGTCGACGCCGGGGCGGGGCTAAAGACGCGTGGCCCCGGCAATCGTCTCGTCGGGAGTCGGTGTTACCGTCGGGACGTCGGTGTCACAGGTGAGTCGTCGCCGTCAGCGCGATGCGGATGGCGCGCCCGACGTTGTCCCGGGCCTTCTCGGGGAGTTCCTCGTCGTCCGTCTCGCCTTTCTGGGTCCCCTCGACGAGGTTCCCGTCGACCGTACAGATGGCCCCCGCGCGCAGGCCCTTGCGTCGGGCGAGGGTGAACACGGTCGCGGCCTCCATCTCCACCGAGAGGATGCCCGCGTCCTCCCAGTCCTCGACGTACGCGTCGGTCTCCGCGTAGTAGGCGTCGTCGGAGGCGATGGGACCGACGTGGACGTCCTCGCCGTTCTCCTCCGCGCCGTCGACCAGTCGCGTCAGCACCTCGTAGTCCGGGACGGCGGGGTACTCGACGGCCTCGTAGCGCTTCGACGTCCCCTCGTTCTTCGCCGCGCCCGTCGCCACGATCATGTCGCCGATGTCGACGTGCGACTGGAGCGCACCCGTGGTGCCGACGCGGATGAACGTCTCGCACCCGACCTTCGAGAGCTCCTCGACGGCGATGGCGGCGGAGGGACAGCCGATACCCGTCGAGCAGATGGTGAGGTCCCGCCCCTCGAAGGTGGCGTTGACGAGTTTGTACTCGCGGTTCTCGGCGACCGTCTCGACGTCCTCGCAGTGACCGGCGATGCGGTCGACGCGGCCCGGGTCGCCGGGGATGAGCGCGATGTCGTTCACGTCGCCCTCCTCGGCGAGGATGTGGGGCTGTTTCGCCATACCTTCGACTCCGCCAGCGCGAGGAAAAGTCCCCCGGGTTCGACCCGCGGCGGTCAGTCGAGCAGTCCCGGGGGTCGGGGGAGGTTCCCCGACCCGTCGAGACACGCCAGCGCCCGGTCGTCGGTGTCGCCGACGAGGACGCACGAAGCCCAGCTCGCGGGCGGGGTCGAGGTCCCCCGTTCGTTCTCAGTACACCAGCACCGTCAGGACCACGTCGAGGACGAGGAAGGCGAGGACGTAGACGGTCGCCGAGACCGCCCAGTGGCGCCGGACGGTCGCCGCGACCGCGCGCTTCTCGCGGCCGAACCGCGGGAGGACGATGTGCCCGAAGAACCCGTAGAGGAAGGCGAGGACGCCGAGGCCCGCGAGCAGGTGCGAGAGGAGCGGCAGGCCGCCCCACAGCACGTAGACCACCGGGAGGACGGCCTCGGCGGCGACGGCGAGGACGACGAAGAGGACGCCCGCGAGGATGCCGGCCGTGTAGTGGGCCGACCGCGCCTCGATGTCCGAGACGGTCGCCGGGGGCTTGCCGAACAGGACCGACGCGGCGGTGTACGGCGGCACCATCCCCTCATCGAGGCGGCGCATCGGGAGGTCCATGACGACGGCGGCGAGGAACCCCGCGACCATGGCGATGGCGAGTCGGGCGAGCAACGGCGGGACGGAAGCGTGTGCGGCGTGGAGCGGAATCATGGACGTCATGGTGTGGCCAAGGGGAGCGCAGCGAGGAGCGCGGCGGGCTCGGCGGTCGGCGCGATAGAGAACAACACGAGGTTGTGGGCGCCGGGACCGAGGCCGACGGCGGCGACGCCGGCGAGTAGGAGGAACCCCTCGCGGGGGGCCTCCTCGACGTAGTCGGCCATCAAGACGACGATGCCGGTCGCGAGGGCCACCTTGACGAGGACGAACAGCCAGACGGTCCCGATGTAGGGGGCCGTCGGGAGCATCGCCCCCACCTCGATGATGGCCGCCGAGAGCGGCGTCTGCTCGCCGAACCCGAGGACGTCCACGCCGACGGCCGTCGAGACGCCGTCCAGGGTGTGACCGAAGACCGCGAGCAGGCCCGCCATCCCCGTGACAGAGGTGGCACGCGGGCGGACCGCCCCGAGGACCATCCAGCCGACCCACGACAGCGCGAGGGCGACGACGAGGCCGATACCGGGCCAGAGGACCCGCAGCGAGCCACTGGAGAGGCCGATGACGAGCGCGAAGCCGAGGACGGCGCTCACCAGGCCGATGCCGCCGACGAGCAGGACGACCGTCGAGAACCGCGGGTCCCGGCCGAGCAGGGACGCAAGCCCCCAGAGACCGCCCATGACGGCGAACGTCGAGAGGTACACCGTCGGCGACCCGAACAGGGGCGCGAGCGGCCCCTGGACGGCACCGACCTGGTAGAGGGCGTAGAGACCGGCCCCCGCGACCATCCAGGGCCCGAAGGCGACGACCGTCACCTCCGTCACCGTGGGGCTCGCGGCGACGAGAGCGGCGACCGCCAGCCCTGCCGCGGCGAAGACGACCAGGAGGTAAGGCAGGGGGGGGAGCGCGAACCCCTCCGGCAGGACCTGAAGCATACCGGTTCGTCGCGGTGCCGCCCAAAGTGTCTGTTCGTTTGGCCCACGGCCGTCGAACAGTTGGCGAGCCGTCATTAGCCGCTCCGAAACGGGAGGTTACGCGGTCGGAACGTCCAAAAACCAGCCCATACCAATATGGCTGTCGGCCGTTTCGATACGCAATGAACTACCGAAGTGTCGCCGACCTGAACGCGGACGCTCGTCGGCTGGCCCATCGGCTCCCGAAGGACATCGACCTGATCGTCGGCATCCCGCGCAGCGGACTGCTGGCGGCGAACCTGATCTGTCTCCATCTCGACCGCCCCATGACCGACGTCGACGGCCTCTGTTCGGGGCGGCTGTTGCAGACCGGCCACCGCTTCGAGGCGGTCCAGGACCTCGGGGACGTAGACCGGGTGCTGGTCGTCGACGACTCCGTCGCCAGCGGGCAACAGATGAGCGAGACGAAATCCCGCATCCGGGGCGAGGACCTCCCGTACGACATCGACTACGCGGCCATCTACATCTCCCCGGAGGGGTATCGCCACGTCGACCACTGGGCGGACGTCGTCGAGCGCCACCGCGTCTTCGAGTGGAACATGATGCATCACCCGCTGCTGGAGAACTTCTGTGTCGACATCGATGGCGTACTCTGTCGCGACCCGACCGACGAGGAGAACGACGACGGGGAGCGCTACCGCGAGTTCATCAGGACCGTCGACCCGCGGGTCGTTCCGAGCAAGCACATCGGCTGGCTCGTCACCAGCCGGCTGGAACAGTACCGCGAGGAGACCGAGGCGTGGCTGGCCGACCACGGCATCGAGTACGGCGAACTCGTCATGATGGACCACCCGAACGCGGAGGCGAGGCGGGAGGCCGGCGACCACGGCCGATTCAAGGCCGAGGTGTACGACGAGACGGGCGCGGAGCTGTTCATCGAGAGCTCCCACTGGCAGTCCGTCGAGATCACCAAGGCGACCGGGAAGCCGGTGTACTGCTACGACACCAACGAACTCGTCACGCCGGACACCGCTCGGCGTGCCGAACGGATGAGCCGCCAGTACGTCTCGAAGTTCCTCGACGAACCGGTCGCCTTCCCGCTCCGCGCCGGCCGTATCCTCGCAGAGAAGGGTTGGCACGAACTCAACCGCCTGTCGGCGGAGCGACGGACGGACTGACGGGAGCGCCGACCGTCCCCGCTTTTGTACGCGGACCCGCAGGGGACCGTATGAACCGAGAGGAGTTCGCCGCGTGCATCGACCACACGGTCCTCGGGCCGGAGACGACCCTCGCTGACGTCGAGGAGTGCGTCTCCGAGGCGGAGGCCCACGGCATGAACGTCTGCATCCCGCCGTGTTACGTCGCTGACGTGGACACCGAACGGACGGTGGCGACGGTCGTCGGCTTCCCGCACGGACAGCACGCGACGAACGCGAAGCGAAGCGAGGCCGAGAAGGTCTGGCGCGACGGCGCCGACGAACTGGACATGGTCGTCAACGTCGGCCGCCTGAAGGCCGGCGAGGACGAACGCGTCCGCGAGGACATCGAGGAGGTGGTCGCCGCCACCCCCTGTGTCGTGAAGGTCATCATCGAGGCGACGCTGCTGACCGACGACGAGAAGCGCCGCGGGTGTCAGGCGGCCGCGGACGCCGACGCAGACATGGTCAAGACCTCCACCGGGTTCGCCGAGGGTGGCGCCACCGTCGAGGACGTCGAACTGATGAGCGAGTACCTCCCCGTCAAGGCGAGTGGCGGCGTCGGAAGCTACGAGGAGGCGATGGCGATGTTCGACGCCGGCGCGGAACGCATCGGGGCGTCCTCGGGCGTCGACATCGTCGAGGGGTTCCCCGAGAGCGAGGGCTGACCGTCGGGTGAGTCAGCGCGGTTCGACGGCGACCAGTTCCGCCCCGTCCCCCGTCGACACCGGGGCGTAGACGATGCCGTCGCCGAACGTCACGTCGGGGCCGACGGTCCCGCCGAGGTCCAGCGAGAACCGCGGACCGTCGCCCTCGGGGTGGAGGCCGTACAGTCGGTCGCCACCGGCGTACACCGAGTGGCCCACGGCGGCGGGCGCGCCGGTCGTCGCCCCGAGGTCGAACGTCCAGTGGCGGTCGCCCGATTCGCTTCCGAGTGCGTGGAGCGTATCGCCGTCGATAGCGTACACGTAACTGTCGGTGTAGGCGACGCCGAACCGGCCCGCCTCGACGCCCCGGGCGACCCACTCCGTCTTCCCACCGAACGAGAGCGCGCGGACCGTGCCGTCGTCGCCCGCCGCGTAGACGTGGTCGCGGCCCATCGTCACGGGCGCGGTAGTCGTCGTCCGAAGGGAGCGCCGCCAGCCGCCCGTGCCGTCGTGGCCGAGCGCGTACACCTCGCCCGCCTCCGTGGACACTACCGGGTAATCGGCGACGGCCAGCGCCGGGTAGTTCACCGCCCCGAACAGCCGTCGGGACCACCGCCCCTCGCCCGTTTCGGCGTCGAGGACGCGCACCCGTTCGCCGTCCCCGACGACGAGGTCCCGCCCCGCGACGGTGGCCGGTGAGGTGAGCGGTCCGTCGAACGACCGCGACCACCGCTCCTCGCCCGTCCCGGCGTCCAGCGCCCGCAGGTCGTCGTCGAGGGCCGCGTACACCACGCCGTCCCTGACGAGGGGTTTCCCGAGGGGTGGGGCGGTGCCGGACGCGGTCCACAGTTCGTGGGCGTCCTCGGCGTCGAGGGCGACCAGTCGGTCGCCGTCCGGGAGGAACAGTCGGTCGTCGCTCACGGTGGGTGCGCCCCGTCCCACCTGCGCGACGGGGTGTCGCCAGCGCACCGCTGCGCCGTCGACGGGGCCGGTACCCGCGTAGTCCCAGCGGGTGTTGGCGGCGTCGAAGCCGCGACTCGACCACCGCCCGTCGCTCCCGAAGACGTGTCTGTCGGGGTCGGGCGGCGGGCCGTCCCGGTCGGGCACCGTGTAGTCGGGCGTCTCCTCGTCCCCGAGACACCCCGCGAGCGCCGCTACGGTCGCTCCCGTCGCCGCGAGGAACCGACGTCTGGAGGGCATCGTCCGACAGTTCGTGTCCGAACGTAAGTACGTTCGGTCCGTCGTCACTTTCGGGGCGCGGAACGCCGCGCTTTTGCCCGCCGACCACCCAGTTCGGCCAACGATGGCCCGCTACCACATCGAGACCTACGGGTGCACTGCCAACCGGGGTGAGAGCCGCCACATCGAGCAGGCGCTTCGAGACGGCGGCCACCACCCCGCCGGCGGCGTCGAGGAGGCGGACGTCGCCATCCTCAACACCTGCACCGTGGTCGAGAAGACCGAGCGCAACATGCTCACGCGGGCCAAGGAGCTGGAGGGCGAGACGGCGGACCTCATCGTCACCGGCTGTATGGCCCTCGCACAGGGCGAGGAGTTCCGCGAGGCCGGCGTCGACGCGCAGGTCCTCCACTGGGACGACGTCCCGAACGCGGTGCTGAACGGCGAGTGCCCCACCCCGACACCGGACTCGGAACCCGTCCTCGACGGCGTGGTGGGTATCCTCCCCATCGCTCGAGGCTGTATGAGCGACTGTTCGTACTGCATCACGAAGAAGGCGACCGGGCGCATCGACTCCCCGCCCGTCGAGGAGAACGTCGAAAAGGCACGCGCGCTCGTCCACGCGGGCGCGAAGGAGATACGCATCACCGGGCAGGACACCGGCGTCTACGGGTGGGACACCGGGGAGCGAAAGCTCCACGAACTGCTGGAGCGGGTCTGTGCTATCGAGGGCGACTTTCGCGTGCGCGTCGGCATGGCGAACCCGAAGGGCGTTCACGGCATCCGCGAGGAGCTCGCCGCGGTGTTCGCCGAGAACGAGAAGCTGTACAACTTCCTCCATATCCCCGTCCAGTCGGGCAGCGACGACGTCCTCGGGGACATGCGCCGCCAGCATCAGGTCCGGGAGTTCGTCGAGGTCGTCGAGACGTTCGACGACGCGCTGGACCACTGGACGCTCTCGACTGACTTCATCGTCGGCTTCCCCACGGAGACCGACGAGGACCACGCACAGAGCCTCGCGCTCTTCCGCGAGGTGCGCCCTGAGAAGGTCAACGTCACGCGCTTCTCGAAGCGCCCCGGTACGGACGCCGCCGACATGAAGGGTCTCGGCGGGACGCTGAAGAAGGAACGCTCGAAGGAGATGGTCGAACTCAAGATGGACGTCGTCGGCGCGGCCCACGAGTCGATGGTCGGCGAGACCCACGAGGTGCTCTGTGTCGAGCAGGGCACCGGCGACTCCGTGAAGTGCTACGACGAGGCCTATCGACAGGTGATCGTCACGAACGCCGGGGAGCGCGGCGTCGAACCCGGGGACTTCCTCGACGTGGAGATAACGAGCGCCGAACGGGTGTACTGCTTCGGCGAACCGGTCTGACCCGGACTCCCGCCGGCATTCCGGGGACTCGCTTTTATTCTCGCTCGCCGCACAGTGCGGGTGTGAGTGACACCCCCACCCCGGACCACACCCTCGACGCCGGCGACCCGCACGTCCACTACGAGTGGGACAACGCCCTCGACCCGGTCCTGACCGTCGACCCCGGCGAGGTGGTGCGCTTCGAGTGTCGGGACGCCGCCGACGGCGCGTTCGGCCCCGACTCGACCGTCGAGGACCTCCTCGGCCGCGAGTTCCCCGGCCATCCCCTCACGGGTCCGGTCGCGGTCCGGGGCGCCGAACCGGGCGACGTCCTCGAAGTCGAGTTGCTCGACTTCGAGCACCACGGGTGGGGCGTCACCTACTTCTACCCCGGCGAGCGCGGGATGGGCCTCCTGTCCGACGAGTTCGAGGAGGGCGGGCTGTACTGGTGGGACCTCGCCGAGGGCGTCGGGGAGTTCGTGCGGGGCATCGAGGTGCCCCTCGACCCGTTCCCGGGGAACCTCGGGTGTGCGCCCGCCGAGCCGGGCGGGCACAGCACCATCCCGCCACGGCGGGTCGGCGGCAACCTCGACGTGAAACACCTCACCGCGGGCGCGAGGCTGTACCTCCCCGTCGAGTGTGCCGGCGCGCTGTTCTCGGTCGGCGACTGTCACGCCGCGCAGGGCGACGGCGAGGTGTGCGTGACGGGCATCGAGGCGGCGATGGACGTGACCGCGCGCTTCGACCTCCACCCCGAGCGCGCCGTCGAACACCCGGAGTTCCGGACGACGGGACCGTTCACCCCCACTGGACGCGACGAACCGATGTACGGGACGACGGGCGTCGCGGACGACCTGCTGGAGGCGACCCGCCTCGCCGTGCGCCACATGGTCGACCACCTGCACACGGAACGGGGCCTCACGCGCGCCGAGGCCTACATGCTCTGTTCCGTGGCGGTGGACTGCAAGGTCAGCGAGGTGGTCGACGCGCCCAACTGGGTCGTCACCGCCTACCTCGCCGAGTCGCTGTTCCCCTGACCGGATGGGTGACGATCCCGCGGGACAGCCCTACGCGGCAGTGAAACGTTCGTTTTATCCAGTACAAGACGTTCAGAGACATCGAACTGACTTCCGGCATGGACAGTCCCCGCAGACGAACCTCCTCAGCGTCGGCGGCGCCGCCCTCGCGGGCGTCCTCGCCGGGTGTCTGGACGGGTCCGGCCCGACCGGCACGAACAACTCCAGTAACGGCACCGACGAACCGAACGGAACGAACGGGTCGGGGAACGCCTCGAACGGGACGAACACCTCGAACGCCTCCGAGGACGGGAGTACCTGCGGTCACCAGCGGGGGAGGTTGCACCTGCGGCCTGCGTGCTTAGGTCCACTGCCGGCCTACCGTCCGCGATTCGGATGAGTACACAGACGCAGTCGATACCGGCTCCCGCCCCTGAGCGACCGGCGGACCGGCCGCGGGAGAACGCGTTGGTCAGGTGGTTCACCCTCGATGGGGGCCGCGGCGTGGTCGCCGTCTCCATCTCGCTCGCCGTCCTCCTCGCTCTCGTCGCGGCCGGGACGGTCTGGGAACTGGAGATGGAACGCCTCGTCGGCGAGACGCGAGCGGTCCAGACGCTGTTCAACACGCTCCTCGGCGGCGTCATCCTGTTCGTCTCCGTCGTCCTCTCTATCAACATCGCCGTCCTCGCACAGGAGTTCGGCCCGCTCCGAACCAAACAGGAGCAGGTAGAGGAGTCCCTCGCCTTCCAGACGGAGCTGGAGGCGTTCGTCGAGGCGGGCGTCAGCCCCGCCGAACTCGGCGAGTTCTTCCTCTACGTACTCCGCGCGCTCAGGGCGGAAGCCGAGAACTTCCGGGCGGCCGCGATGGACACCGACGGGACGGGCACCCACTCCGAGGAGGCCCGCGCGTTCGCCGACGAGGTGGACGCGGAGACCACGCTGGTCGAGAACCGGGTACGAGCCGTCAGGGGACAGGTCTCGAACGTCCTCCTCGCCGGCCTCGACTACGACTACGCCCATCAGGTGTACGTCGCGCGGCGCATCCGCTACGAGTACGCCGATGCCCTCTCGACGGCGGAGCGGGAGTCCCTCGACGGCCTCGTCGAGATACTGACGTTCTTCGCGTCCGGTCGGGAGTACTTCACGACGCTCTACTTCAAGCGCGAGGTGCGAAACCTCTCGTTCGGCCTGCTGGTCGTCGCCCTCCCGACCATCGTCTTCACCTCCTACGCGCTGCTCGCAATCGACGCCGGGCAGTACCCCACGCTGACGGTGCCCGGTATCGCTCCGCGGCTGCTCTGGGTGAGTGTGGCGTTCGTCGTCGCCCTCTCGCCGTACGTCCTGCTGTCGTCGTACATCCTCAGGATACTGACCGTCTCGAAGCGGTCGCTCGGGGCCAGCGAGTTCTCCGTGCGCGAGGGGTAGGTCAGTTCCGTCCCCCCTCGGAGCGCGCCCCGGGAGGCCGTCCCTCGGACGACGGGGGCCGGTCGGGGGGGTCGGGCCGCCGGGCGACGCGGCCCTCCTCGCCTTCCTTCCACTCGCCGAGTTCCCGCGGGTCGAGGTGGACGAACACGTCGTCCACCTCGCGTATCTCGCGGATGCGCTTGACGACGTCCGTCTCGATGTCGTGGGCCTCCGCGAGGGTCCGGTCGCCCTCGATCTCGATGTGGAGGCTCACGTCCACCTCGGGGCCGACGTAGTGGGCGACGACGTCGTGGGCGCCCCGCACGTCGGGGTGGGCGAGCGCCCGGCGGAGGATCTTCTCCCGGAGCCGGTCGTCCGGCGCCCCGCCGACGAGGTAGTCGACGTTCTCCCGGACGATCTCGACCCCGGCGTACAGGATGCCGACCGCGACGACGCCCCCCGCGACCGGGTCGAGCACGGGGTAACCCGCCGCGGCGCCGAGGACGCCGACGAGCGCCGCCCCGGCGGTCAGCACGTCGGCGCGGTTGTCGGCGGCCGTCGCCCGGAGCGCCGGCGAGTGGTACGTCTCCGCCATCCCGGCGCAGTACCGGAAGAGGAGATACTTCGCGCCCGCCGACCCCGCGAGGACGCCCATCGCGAGCGGGCCGGCACCCGTCGGGCCGGGACCCGAGAGCACCGCGTTCGCGGCCTGCCAGAGCACCGCCCCGCCCGCGGCAAGGACGCCGACCGCGACGAACAGGGCGACGAACGGCTCGATACGCTCGTGCCCGTGGGGGTGGTCGGTATCCGGCGGCTGGGTCGTGAGGTAGAGACCGGCGACGATGACGAGGCTGTAGACCGCGTCGGCGGCGCTGTTGACCGTCTCGCTGCCGACGGCGAGGCTGCCCGTCGAGAGGTACACCGCGCCCTTGGCCGCCGCGAGGACGAGGTTGACCCCGAGGACGACGAGGCCAACGCGACGCAGGGCGGAGACGCGGTCCATATCGCCCCATATGTGGTACCTCCCTAAAGTCGCTTCGGCGATAATCGACCGAATTCGAGGGTTAGACGCCTCGAATCCTCGGTTCGGTGTGTGACTATTCGACGCGGACGGCGCCCGAGTCGGCCACACTCGCGTCTGACTGGTCGGCGAAGGCCTCGTGGATGCGGTCGTAGGTGTCCTCGATGGCCTCGACGATGACCTTCGTCTCGCCGATGACGGGCATGAAGTTCGTGTCGCCGCCCCACCGCGGGACGACGTGCGTGTGGAGGTGGTCCTCGATGGACCCTCCGGCCGGGCCGCCGAGGTTGAGGCCGGCGTTGAACGCCTGGGGTCCGAGGGCGTCGTCGATGGCCTCGAAGGTGCGCTGTTTCAGGCGGGCGTGGTCGAGGAGCACTGCCTCCGACAGATCGCGGTAGTCGCCGGTGTGGTCGTACGGGATGACCATCGCGTGCCCGGGGTTGTAGGGGTAGTTGTTCAGCAGGACGAACGCGTGGTCGCTGCGCGCCACGAGCCGGTTGTCCCGGTCCTCGCTCTCCTCGGGGAGCCGACAGAACACACAGCCCGAGTCCTCGTCGTCCCCCTCTCGCTCCACCCACTCGATGCGCCACGGGGCGAACAGTTGGTCCATGTCAGGAGGGCCGCGGGCGGCGCCGGTAAGCGTGTCCATCGGGGCGACATCCCCCATTTAAACCCGCCGGCCGGTCGGCCCCGGTTCGGGGCCGAAACGGTCTGAGCAACAGTTGTGAACCGTTTCGACACCGCTGCGCGTATTTCGGGTAGAATCGCCCGCAGTCATGCGATTTCCTCGCTGAACGACCCCCAACGGAATCGGGTTTTTATACCCTCTCAGCCGGTAGCAGGGAGCGATGGAAGCGACACGGAACGGGTCAAACGACATGAACGAGCACTGCCCGGACTGCGACCGTGAGACGCCTCACTCGGTGTCCCTCCAGATCCTGACGGAGAGCAGGAAAGAGGAGAACGCGCAGTTCTCTCGCGAACCCTACCGGGTGAGTACCTGCCGTGCCTGCGGTGCCGAGACGAGCCAGCGGATGAACAACGCCTGAGCCCCGCACGGTTCCTCGATATCCCGATTTCACCCTCGACCCCCGAGCGGTGTCGTCGAACGCGCGCCGGTCGGGGACCCCCGACTCGATTCACGGTGAACCCGAACCGACGGGTCGCCTCCGGAGAATCAGTCTCCGCGCGTTCCGGCCCCGGTCGGGGTCGGGGTCGTCGACGGAGCCACTCGGCGCCGGTACGTCGGGCGAACTGGGGTCCGACGTTATCTGCTCGCGTTGGTCGCGTTACCGGAGTCGGTCATGTTACCGGAGTCGGTCATGTTACCGGAGTCGGTCGCG
>CAYYSW010000021.1:0-3822 GCA_964474395.1 uncultured Halobacteriales archaeon | reverse complement strand
GTTACCGGAGTCGGTCATGTTACCGGAGTCGGTCATGTTACCGGAGTCGGTCGCGTTGCCGACTGCTCCCTCGACCTGTTCGCCGTCGAGCGTGATGGTGAACCCGGTCGAGTCGTTGATCTGCTCGCCCTCGAAGAACATCCGAAAGTTCCACTGCTCTCCCGGCCGCAGGTGGTCGATCTGGTCCTCGGAGGTGTCGACGAACTCCCCGATGACGGTGTCGCCGTCGTTGAGCGTCGCCTCCACCTCGACGTACTGGTAGGGGACGTCGCCGGTGTTCGTCACCGTACCGAACAGGCCGACCGAATCGACGGTCTTGAAGACGTTCCGGTCGGTGACTTCGAGGCCCTCGGGGCTGTCACCGATCTCGCCCTCGATGCCGAGGTCGAACTCGTCGCTGTCGCCCGCGTCCCCGGAACCGTTCCCGGAGCCGTTTCCGGGGTCGCTCGCGCCGCTCTCTTCGCTGTCCATACAACCCGCGATCGCGAGGCTTCCTGCTGCAGCGGTCGCTGTCGTGATGAATGTCCGTCTGTCCATTGCAGGTGTACAGACACTCACCAGTGATGTGATGGTGGTGCTTTATAATACAGGCAGCCCCGTTAGCGCGACCGGGTCGTCACCTCACAGCCGTCCTCGGTGACGATTATCGTGTGCTCCTTCTGGCTGACGAGGCGACCCTCCTCCTCCTGGAGGACGGGATAACCGTGGAGGACGCCCTGCTGTTTCAGGCGTCGGACGGTCATCTCCGCGCGGTCGACGTCCAGCCAGCGGGTGGCGAAAGGCAGCGTACGGAACTCCTCGGTTATCTGTTCGAGCGCCTCCCGTGCCTGCCGGTTGCGCACGGAGCGCTCGCGTTCGAGCGCGAATATCTCCTCGCTGGCACCCTCGCCGACCTTCCCGCCGCCGTCGGTGGCGAACGGCTCGATGGCGACGACGTCGCCGACCTCCAGTTCCGTCCCCGAGTCGACGGCGCGATTGGGGATGTTCGGCGGGATGTGCTGTTGCCAGTGGCCCAGCCCGTGGCCCGTGAGGTTGACGACGGGGTTGTAGCCGTAGCCGTCGATGACCTCCTCGATCTCGGCGCCGATCTCGCCGGTGTGGACGCCGGGTTCGACCACGTCGAGGGCGGCGTCGAGGGCCTCCGCGCTGGCCGCCGCGAGCTCGTCGTGGCCCGAGAGGTCCACCGTGATGGCGGTGTCGGCCAGCCACCCGTCGACGTGGACGCCGATGTCGAGGTTGATCATCTCCTCGCCGAAGGTGGTCTCGTCGCCGATGCTCGGCGTGGCGTGGGCCGCCTCGTGGTCGACGCTGATGTTGACCGGGAACGCCGGCTTTCCGCCCAGTTCACGGATGCGCTCCTCGGCCCACTCCGCCACTTCGAGGTGGGTGACCCCCACCTCGACGCGGTCGGCGGCCTCGTCACGTACCTCCGCGAGTATCTCGCCCGCCTCGCGGTGTTTCTCGTACTGTTCGTCCGTGAGGTCGACGCTACTCATACGTCCACTCCGTCCGACCGGGGGTTATGGGTTTTGCTCCCCGGGGGGCCCAGAACGGCCCCGTGAGCGACAGACCGTTTCGTGCTACTGAGCGTCACACGACGGGTATGGAGCCCTATCGAGAGAACTTAGCAACAGATTATCCGCTCCGTCGCCTTCCCGTAGCTGAATGGAGACCGAACGTGGCGTGGGCGACACGACGGCGCAGCGAGAACAGCTTTCGTCGGGAGCGACCTTCGGGGAGGCGATGGTCACTGACGCCGACCTCCACCCCGCCGTCGCCGAGCACCACGTCCGTATCGACGCCGACACCTGGGAGGACATCTACATCGTCGGCGACGTTCACGGCTGTCACGACCGCCTGCAGGCGCTCCTCGGCCGCATCGACCCGAGCGGCGACGACCTGCTACTGTTCGTCGGCGACCTCATCCGGAAGGGCCCCGACAGCCGGAAGGTCGTCGACCTGGTGCGCGAGAGCGACAACATGCTCTCGGTGCGGGGCAACAACGAGGAGAAGGTCATCGACGGCCGCAAGGACATCCCGGAGCTGTACGGCGTCGAGGAGTACATCGGCGGGATGCCGGTCGTCGTCTCGTGGGACGACCAGCTGATCGTCCACGGCGGGGTCGACCCGCGCCGGCCCCTCCACGAACAGGACGTCGAGGAACTCCTGAACACGCGGGCCATCCCGCCGGAGGGGGGCTACGACGGCCCGTTCTGGTTCGACCGCTTCGAGGGGCCACCGCGGGTGTTCTTCGGCCACACCGTCCTCGCAGAACCCGCCATCGGGGAGTGGGCCGTCGGGCTCGACACCGGCTGTGTCTACGGCGGGGAGCTGACCGCCTACGACTACTACGCCGAGGAGTGCATCAGCGTCCCCGGCCACGAACACGAGGAACGTGCCGACCGGAAGATTATTTCGCCGTCCGACAGCTAACTGAGGCACGATAGCACATGACGGACGAGGACAGCGAGGCCGTATCGGACCCGCCGGGCGACCCCGACGCGACGCCGACCGCCGAGGTCGACCTCTCGGACCCGTCGCTGTACCTCAACCGCGAACTGAGCGAACTCGCGTTCCAGCGGCGCGTCCTCAACGAGGCGCTCGACGAGCGCAACCCGCTGCTCGAACGCGTGAAGTTCCTCTCCATCTTCACGCAGAACGTCGACGAGTTCTTCATGAAGCGCGTCGGCGGCCTCAAACAGCAGATAGCCGCCGACGTGACCGAACTCTCGCCGGACGGCCGCACCCCGCGCGAACAGCTCTCGGAGGTGCTGGAGACGGTCCGCCCGCTGTTCGACCAGCAGGTCGAGTGCTACCACGAGTCGGTCCGCCCGGCCCTCGCGGAGGCGGGTGTCCACGTCCTCGACCACGACGACCTCCCCCGGACGGAACGGGCCGACCTGCGCGAGTACTTCGAGAGTTCGGTCCTGCCGACGCTGACGCCGCTGACGTTCGACCCGGTCCACCCGTTTCCCTTCATCTCGAACCTCTCGCTGTCGCTCGCGGTCCTCACGCGCGACGGCCCCGGCGCCGACCCGAAGTTCTCGCGGGTGAAGATTCCCGGTAACCGCCCGCGCCTCGTCCACGTCGGGAGCGGGGGCGAGCGCTCGCGTGGCGTCCTCGAACGGGGGTCGGACGCCGACCACCGGTACGTCCCCCTCGAACAGGTCGTCGCGGCCAACCTCGATCTCCTCTTTCCGGACGTGGAGCTACTCGACCGCTCGGTGTTCCGCGTCACGCGCAACGCCGAGGTGCGACGCAACGAGGAGGTGGCCGAGGGGCTCATCGACATGATAGAGGGCGTCCTGCGCGACCGGCGCTTCGCGACGGTGGTCAGACTGGAAGTCGAGGAGGACATGCCCGAGCGGGTCCGCCGCCTGCTGGTCGAGCAACTGGGCGTGGACGAGCGGGAGGTGTTCGAACGGCCCGGACCGCTCGACTTCCGGGATTTCATGGCGCTGCTCGACGTCGACCGGCCGGACCTGAAACTCCCCTCGTGGGTGCCACAGCCCCACCCCCGGTTGGCCGACGAGGAGCACAGCGTCTTCGAGACGGTCCGCGAGGGCGACGTCCTCGCCCACCACCCGTATCACTCCTTCGACGGCACCGTCCAGCGGTTCCTGGAGGAGGCCGCCGCCGACGAGGACGTGCTGGCCATCAAGGCGGCCATCTACCGCACCGCACAGGACTCGCAGGTCATCGGGAGCCTCATCGACGCCGCGAAGAACGGCAAGCAGGTGGCGGTGATGGTCGAACTGAAGGCCCGCTTCGACGAGGAGAACAACCTCCGGTGGGTCCGCCGACTGGAGGAGGAGGGTATCC
>CAYYSW010000020.1:0-15712 GCA_964474395.1 uncultured Halobacteriales archaeon | reverse complement strand
TCGACATCGCGCTCGTCCTCCACGCCGACCACGGCCTCAACGCCTCGACGTTCTCCGCGATGGTCACCGCGAGCACCCTCGCGGACATCCACTCGGCGGTCACCTCCGCGGTCGGCACCCTCTCGGGGAGCCTCCACGGCGGCGCCAACGCCAACGTGATGCGGATGCTGAAGGAGATAGAGGGGAGCGACAAGGACCCCGAGCAGTGGATCACCGACGCACTGGAGGAGGGTCGCCGCGTCGCCGGGTTCGGCCACCGTGTCTACAACGTCAAGGACCCCCGCGCTGTCATCCTCGGCGAGAAGAGCGAGGACCTCGGCGAGGCCGCCGGCGACACGAAGTGGTTCGAGATGAGCCGAACCATCGAGGAGTACGTCCAAGAGGAGAAGGGCCTCGCGCCGAACGTGGACTTCTACTCGGCCTCGACGTACTACCAGATGGGCATCCCCATCGACATCTACACACCCATCTTCGCCATCAGCCGCGTCTCCGGGTGGACCGCCCACGTCCTCGAACAGTACGAGGACAACCGCCTCATCCGGCCCCGCGCCCGCTACGTCGGCGAGACGGACCTCGAATACGTCCCCCTCGACGAGCGATAGACGACCTGGACGGCGCCCGCGCGCCCCGGCCCCTTTCCCGCCCCCGAACGTGCCGTTTCGTTCTCGAAACTCTAGCAGTCCGAACGACGATAGCCCCCGCGCTATCGTGCAGTTCAGATGATAGCCCGTCGGCTTAGGGCGGTACTGACCGCCCTCTCGAACGTGTACGGCACGGTCCCCCCCGCGATACAGGCGCTCATCCAGTCCACGTCGGGACCGGTGGGGCTGGCGGTCGTGCTGGTGTACTCGTTTCTCGTCGCCATCGCTCTCCCGTTCCCCGGGGAGGTGGTCCTCGCGATGCCCCTCGACCTGGGACTCCACCCGACGGCCGAACTCGGCCTCCTCATCTGTGCGAGCGCGGCGGGGAAGGCCATCGGGAGCCTCATCGCCCTCCGACTGGGCAACGGCGCTTCCCGGTCGCCGCTGTTCGCCCACGCCCTCGAGTTCTTCCCCGTGCTCGTCGCCGGTCAACGCGCCTTCGTCGCCAGAGTCCGCGAGTACGGCTACCTCGGTCTCGCCGTCGGCCTCTCCATCCCGCTGATGCCGGATACGGCCCTCATCTACGCCTTCAGCGTCGTCGAGACCAACTACCTCAAGTTCGCGCTCGCGGCGTTCGTCGGCACCGTCGCCCGTCTCCTCGCCGTCGCCGGGCTGGTCAGCGGCGCGCTGGCGCTCACCTGACGCCCGCTACTCGACTTTCTCCTCTCTCGATCCGCGTTCGGTCAGCAGTCGGGCGGCCCGACCCGCCCAGTCCCCGCGCCGGAAACTCGTCGCGACGACCAGCGCCATCCAGACGTACGAGAGCGCCACGCCGGCGTACGCGCCGAGGACGCCGTAGCCGCCCACGACCCCGACGAGGTAGGTGAACGCGACGAGGAAGCCGTACGTGCCCGTCGTCCGGGCGACGAAGGGCACGCGCGTCTCGCCGGCCCCGCGCAACGCCCCCTGGAGGACGGTGAACGTCGCGAGGAAGGGCGCCGAGAGGCCGTACACCCGCGCGAAGTCAACGGCGTAGCGGGCGGTCTCGGGGTCGTCGGTGAAGACGCCGACGAACAGGGGGGCGGTGGCCGCCAGCAGGAGCCCGACGCCGCCGACGGTGACGACGCCGAGGGCGGTGCTCGCCCACCCGTCGAAGCGGGCCGCCGCCGGGTCGCCGCGACCGAGGGACTGGCCCACGACGACGCTCACGGCGACGTTGTAGCCGCGACCGAGCGGCCCCGTCACCTGCTGGTAGACCCGCCGGCCGACCTGGAAGGCGGCGTTGACCGCCGTGCCGAACCCGAGCAGGATGGCGTTGAACGGGAACTCCGCGAGCGTCGAGGCGAGCCCCTCGGCGACCGAGGGGAGGCTCACCGCGACGAGCTGGCGGGCGACGACGGGGTCGCTCGGCCGGACGAGGTTCGCGTCGGCCCACGACCCCCACAGCGCGCCGAGGAGCGCGCCCGCCGTGAGGACGTTCGCCGCCGAGGTGGCGATGCCGACGCCGACGACGCCGAGCGCCGGCGCGCCGAGCAGCCCCCAGCCGAGGACGACGGACCCCGAGATGTTGAGCAGGTTCGCGACGACGTTGACGTACATCGGCGTCCGGGTGTCGCCGGTCCCCTGCAGGGACCGGGCGGCGATGAGGCCGACGTGCCGTGCCGGGGCGGTGAGGAAGACGACGGCGAGGTACGCGCCGCCGGTCGTCGCCACCGCCGCCGGCGCGCCCAGCAGGGCGATGGCGTCCCGGCCGAACAGGAGGCCGAACGCGACGAACGGCAGGCCGAGCAGTGCCCCGAGGACGAGCGCGACGCTGACGGCCTGGTCCCGGTTGGCCGACGCGCTGTCGTCGCCACCCGCTCCCCCGCTCCCGCCGGTCGGCACCGCTGCCGCCCCCGTGTCCTGACTCGACAACGAGATGGCCCCGCCGCCGAAGCCCAGTCCGATCCAGAGCGGGAAGCGCGCGTAGAGGTCCGCGAGGCCGATGGCCGCCACCGCCACCGGCGAGATGCTCGCCGTCACGAGGATGTCGGTGGTCCGCATCAGCGTCCGGAACGTCTGTTCGGCCATCACCGGCCACGCCAGCCCCAGCACCCGCTTCCAGACCCGGAGGACGCGACGGCGAGGCGACAGTGTCACGTTCTCCCTCGCTTCCCGGGGACGGGGTTTCAGCGTGCTGTTTCGCCCGAGGCCCCTCCCCGGCGTGGGGCACGTCGCTTTTGCCGCCCGCCCGTCAGTCGCCGTCATGGACGTGTTCGTCTACGGGACGCTGACCGACCCCGAGCGCGCGCGAGCGGTCGTCGCCGACGCCACCTTCGCCGGCCGGGCGACCCTCCGGGGCCTCCTGCGCGTCGAGGGCACCTACCCGACGCTCGTTCCCGACGAGGGCGGGACGGTCGAGGGGCGTATCCTCCGAACGGCCGACGTCGGCTCCCTCGACGCCTACGAGGGCGTCGGGCGGGGGCTGTACTGTCGCGTGACGGTCCCGAGCCCACGGGGACCGGTGGCGCTGTACGTCGGGGACCCGTCCCTGCTGGACGCGCCCGGCGAGTGGCCCGGGGAGGGGAGCTTCGAGGAGCGAGTCGAACGGTTCGTCCGCGACGAGGTCCGGGTCGAACGCGACTGACGGGCGTTCGCCACCCGTCTGACGCGGTCGATATCGGCCCGCAGTCCGTTGATTTCACTTCCGCCGCGCTTGGGCGGGCTTTATGTTCGACCCGGGGAAACGGAGGGACGTCACACGCTCCGGGCACTGCCACATTCGCCTCGGGGCGTCCCCCCTGTTCCGCCAGCGGCGGCGCTTGGGAAACACCTACCTCCCCGGCCGGGCGACCCGAACTATGCTCTCCCTCTCGGACGTGCGGGCGGCCCGCGAGCGAATCGGCGACGCGGCGGTCCACACGCCAATCGAGTACTCCCACACGTTCTCGGAGTTCACCGGCGCGGAGGTGTACCTGAAGTGCGAGCAGTTCCAGCGCACCGGCGCGTTCAAGATCCGCGGGGCGACCAACCGCATCGCCACGCTCCCCGAGGCGGACCGGGAAGCGGGCGTCGTCACCGCCAGTGCCGGCAACCACGCACAGGGCGTCGCCCTCGCGGCGACGCGGGCGAGCGTGGACGCGAAGATCGTCATGCCCGAACACGCTCCCATCTCGAAGGTGAAAGCCACCGAGGGGTACGGCGGGACCGTCGTCCTCCACGGCGCGGACTACAGCGAGGCGCAGACCCACGCCCACGAACTCGAACGCGAGGAGGGCCGGTTCTACCTC
Organism: uncultured Halobacteriales archaeon; assembly: GCA_964474395.1. Lineage (GTDB taxonomy): Archaea > Halobacteriota > Halobacteria > Halobacteriales > Haloarculaceae > Halomarina. The sequence goes on along the minus strand of CAYYSW010000020.1, from coordinate 11,862 downwards.
CACGCTTTCGACGACGAGGACGTGATGGCCGGGCAGGGCACCATCGGCCTCGAGATCGTCGAGGACGTCCCCGAGGTGGACACCGTCGTGGTACCCATCGGCGGCGGCGGCCTCATCTCGGGCATCGCGACGGCGGTAAAGGGACTGGACCCGGACGTGCGCGTCGTCGGCGTGCAGGCCGAGGGCGCCTCCAGCGTGGCCGACTCGCTGGAGAAGGGCGAGATCGTCGAACGGGAGGGCGTCGACACCATCGCGGACGGTATCGCGGTGAGTCGCGTCGGCGAGCGCACCTTCGAGGTCATCCGCGAGCGGGTCGACGAGGTGGTCACCGTCTCGGACCCGGAGATCGCGATGGCCATCACCTACCTGCTCGAACGCTCGAAGATGCTCGCGGAGGGGGCGGGCGCGGCGGCGCTCGCCGCCACCCTGGAGGGGACGTTCGACGTCGCGGACGGCGAGTGCGTCGTCCCGCTGGTCTGTGGCGGGAACATCGACCCGAACGTCCTCACCACCGTCCTGATGCGCGGTCTCATCCGGAGCGGGCGGTACCTCCGCATCCGGACCGTCCTGAAGGACCGGCCGGGGACGCTGCTCGAACTCACCGACGTCATCGCCTCGAACCGCGCGAACATCTACGCCATCCAGCACGACCGCACCGCCCGCGACATCGGGATGAGCAGTGCGGAGGTGGAACTGGACCTCGAGACGAGGGGCCACGACCACGTCGAGGCGCTCATCGAGGCCATGGAGGACCACGGCTACCCGGTCGAGGTGCTCGTCTGAGTCGCTAGTCCACCACCGCCGGCACCTCCTCGCGTTCGAGTTCGGGGTGGTGTTCGTCGAGGAACGCGTCGGCTCTCTCTACCCCACGATCCATCAGTTCGCGGATGAACCGCTTGCTCCGGTTGAGCTTCGAGGCGGCCCCGAGCGACCACCCGAGTTCGATGCGCCGGACCTCCGTGTGCGTGAAGCGGTCCTCCGGGAGGAACCCCTGGTCTACCCACTCGTTGACCCGTTCGATGAACCGCAGCTCCTGGTTGAGCGAGAGGTTCCCGGACAGTTCGTTGCGCCGGTCGGCGATCTCGACGAGCGAGCGCGGCAGGTCGTCACGCTCCTGTGGGTTTATCTGGAGGACCCACAGCTCGTCTGGCTTGCGCGCCGGCCGGACGTGCATCAGTTCCTGTATCGGCGGGTTCTGTGAGAACAGCCCGTCCCAGTGGTAGTGGCCGTCCATCTTCACGGCCTCGAACAGCTCGGGGAGGGCGGCGGAGGCCAGCAGCACCTCGGGAGTGACCTCGTCGTTCGAGAACGTCTCGAACTCGCCGCCGTTGATGTCGACGGTGCCGACGACCAGCCGGGGCCGGTCCGGTCCGACGAGGTCAGGGATGGCCTCGAAATCGACGTGTGCCTCCAGCGCCGACCGGAGCCGGTTCTGTCCCCAGTCCGCGAAGGGGTTCAGATACGGGCTCACCTCGACCAGCGGGGCGCCGCTGTTGACGAGACGCGCGAGGCCGACGGTCCAGTCCACCAGCGCCTCCTCGGCGGGCGTCTCCGCGCACATCTCCATCCAGACGCCCCGGAGCGCCCGGAGCGCCCCGTCGCTGCCGCCGTCGAGCAACCCGTACCACGCGGCCGTCGCGGAGAACGCGCCACCCGAGGTCCCCGAGAGCCCCACGAGGTCGTACTCGTCGCTCGCGGTCAGTGCGGGGAGGAGTCGCTGGAGCGCGCCGGCCGTGAACGCCGTGTGACTGCCGCCGCCCTGACAGGCGATGGCAACGTTCGTGCCCATACCACCCCGTCTCCCGGTGGGTGCCTAAGCGGTTCGCCGTCGTGGGACGTCGCTCGACCGCCCGGCTCGACCCCGCGGGCCGGCACCGACGCCGCCGACTTATACGTCGCCACGACACTGGACCGGGATTTATGCGGTGGGGCGCGAACCGACCCACCGGGTATGAAAGAAATCGTCAGCACCGACGAGGCACCGGCGGCGGTCGGCGCGTACAGTCAGGCGGCGACGGACGGCGATATCGTGTTCACGGCCGGTCAGATCCCCTTCACGCCGGACGGGGAGTCGAAGGCCGACGCCTCCATCGCCGAGCAGACGGAACTCGCGCTGGACAACGTACAGGCGGTGCTCGCGGAGGCGGGCGCGGAGATGAGCGACGTGCTGAAGGTGACGGTGCTGCTCGACGACATCGACGACTTCGAGGAGATGAACGACACCTACGGTACCTACTTCGAGGAGGAACCGCCGGCACGCAGCGCTTTCGAGGCCGGCGCGCTCCCGAAGGGTGTCGGCGTCGAGATCGAGGCCATCGCCACGCTGGAGTGAACGCGCGGACGAAGGCGGCGCTCCTGTGGGGCGCCGTGGGCGCGCTGTCGTTTCTCGTCCTCGTGCAGGCCTACCGACTGCTCGACTTCGGGGCGCTCCCGATCGGCGCCGTCGCTATCGGTGCCGTCCTCGTGTTCGTCGGCGCGACGCTCCTGACGTACGTCGCCGGGCCGTAGCGGTTCGCCCGGTTCAGAGCGCGTCGCGGAGGCGGACCTCGCGGTCGGTGACGGTCTCGACGGCGTCGGCGGGAACTTCGATGTCGTCGCTGTCCTCGTCGGTTCGGCCGAAGGCCGCCAGCAGTCCCTCGACGAAGCCGGGTTCGGGGTCCACGAGCGCCCCGCCGTCGCGTACGGCGGTGACGATGCCGATGTCCTCGCCGTTCGCGTCTACGAGTATCTTGCCCTCGTCGTCCTCGGTCAGTGTCGTCATGACGCCATGTTCTCGGGGGGCCGGGATAATCCCTCGCCCGGAGCGGGAAAGAAGGACTTATCCGTTCGATTGAGTTAGTCCCTACCGAGCCGGGATGGCCGAGTGGTAAGGCGCACGCCTGGAAAGCGTGTTCCCTCTGGGATCCAGGGTTCAAATCCCTGTCCCGGCGTTCTCGTGAGCGAGCGAAGCGAGTAAACGAGAGCAGGGAGCGCCTTCGCCGCGACCATGTGTCCTACTGCGAGCAACTCGCGAGCAGTGGAAACGCGACGTCAGGATTTGAAGCAGCGAGAATCCCACCCGGAACCCGCTTCTCGCGAGCGAGCGCGAACGGTCCGGCGTGCCGTCCCGACAGCCGTGGCGTCCCGCGGCTTCTATGTAACCGGGCGCTGAGTGACAGATATGAGCGAGACGCGCTACCGGAGCAACTACGCGCTGGTCGAGTTCTCCGAGCACCTCGGCGAGAACGAGGAGGACCTGGACGTACCGTGGGCGGAGTTCGTCGGCGACCGGTCCTCGGAGCACACCTTCACCGTCCCCGCTGCGGGGACCGTCGACGGCTACGTCACCGTCCAGGCGCTCGACGTGGAGTCCTACGGCCACGAGATACTCATCAACGGCGAGTCGCTGTCGGGGTTCGACATCCCGCCCGCGGAGGGCTGGCAGTGCTGGATGGACGTGATGGCCGGGGTGGACCTCGCCGAGGGCGAGAACACCATCCAGGTCCGGCGCGACGCGGAGACCGACGACAGTTTCGTCGTCGGCACGCTTCGGGTGACGTGGCGCGAGCCCATCGAGTGACTACTTAAATCGCGGGGCGCGACGCGGGGAGCGTGTCCCACCGACCCGACCGCTCGTCCCCGGAGAGACACGAGCAGTCGGGTGGTTGCCACCGTTCCGGTGCGTGGTGGTTGCTACCAAATCTCTGCATCGATTCATGGGTTTTATATAGAACCGCAGACAACGGTTCGGTTGATTATGAGCCAGCGACAGCGGATGGGCCAGCCGATGATAATCCTCGGCGAGGACAGCCAGCGGATGAAAGACCGCGACGCGCAGTCGCACAACATCCAGGCGGCGCGGGCGGTCGCCGAGTCCGTACGCTCGACGCTCGGCCCGAAGGGGATGGACAAGATGCTGGTCTCCTCGATGGGCGACGTCACCGTCACGAACGACGGCGTCACCATCCTGCAGGAGATGGACATCGACAACCCGACGGCCGAGATGATCATCGAAGTCGCCGAGACACAGGAAGACGAGGCCGGCGACGGGACGACCACCGCAGTCGCCATCGCTGGTGAGCTCCTGAAGAACGCACAGGACCTGCTCGACCAGGACATCCACCCCACGGCCGTCATCAAGGGCTTCCACATGGCCTCCGAGCGTGCCCGCGAGGAGATCGACGACATCGCGGAGCGCGTCGACACCGACGACGAGGAGCTCTTGAAGAAGGTCGCCGAGACGTCGATGACCGGCAAGGGCGCCGAGTCCAACAAGGACCTCCTCGCCCAGCTCATCGTCGACGCCGTCCGCGCGGTCACCGTCGAGGGCCCCGACGGCGAGAACGTCGTCGACCTCGAATACGTCAACATCGAGACGCAGACCGGGCGCGCGGCCGGCGAGTCCGAACTGCTCCACGGCGCGGCCATCGAGAAGGACCCCGTCCACCCCGACATGCCGACGGACTTCGACGAGGCCGACGTCATGCTCATCAACGAGCCCATCGAGGTGGAGGAGGCCGACGTCGACACCAGCCTCAGCGTCGACAGCCCCGACCAGCTCCAGTCGTTCCTCGACCAGGAGGAAGAGCGCCTCCAGGAGAAGGTCCAGCAGATCGTCGACACCGGCGCGGACGTCGTCTTCTGCCAGAAGGGCATCGACGACCTCGCCCAGCACTACCTCGCGAAGGAGGGCATCCTCGCGGTCCGTCGCGTGAAGAAGAGCGACGTCAAGTTCCTGAAGGAGGTCCTCGGCGCGCGCATCGTCTCGGACCTCGACATGGCCTCCGCCGACGACCTCGGCCACGGCTCGGTCACGCGCGACGAGACCGACGAGCTGTTCTACGTCGAGGGCAGCGGCGACGAGCGCCACGGCGTGACGCTCCTCCTGCGCGGCTCGACCGACCACGTCGTCGACGAACTCGAACGCGGCGTCGGTGACGCGCTCGACGTCGTCGCCTCCACCGTCGCGGACGGCCGCGTCCTCGCCGGCGGCGGCGCCATCGAGGTCGAACTCGCCCGTCGCCTGCGCGACTACGCCGACTCCGTCGAGGGTCGCGAACAGCTCGCCGTCGAAGCGTTCGCCGACGCGCTGGAACTCGTCCCCCGCGTGCTCGCCGAGAACGCCGGGCTGGACTCCATCGACACGCTCGTCGACCTGCGCGCCGCCCACGAGGACGGCCAGTCCCGCGCGGGCCTGAACGTCTTCAGCGGCGACGTCGAGGACACCTTCGAGGCTGGCGTCGTCGAACCCGCCCACGCCAAGGAGCAGGCGCTCACCTCCGCTACCGAGGCGGCGAACCTCGTCCTGAAGATCGACGACATCATCGCGGCCGGCGACCTCTCGACCGGCGGCGACGACGAGGAGGGCGGCGCCCCCGGCGGCGGCATGGGTGGCATGGGCGGTATGGGCGGCGGCATGGGCGGCATGATGTAAGCCCGGCCGGTCACGCACACACCACCCCTTCCCGACGCGGCCCGCACCGACGACAGACCACTTCTCCCGTTTATCGACCCGCCAGCGGCGGGACTCGTCACCTCACCCGCCCGTCGCGTTGGCGGCCGCCGCGAGCCACCCGGGTCGCTCCACCGTCGTCGACCCGACATCCTCGAAGGTGAGCGCCCGGCGAACGCGGACGGTCCGGTCGCCATCGCGCTCCGTGTAGGTGAACGCGTGCTCGTAGCGCTCGACGAGCCCGCTCTCGCGGACGACGAACTCGACGCGCAGGTCCTCGACTTCGCGGTCCTCGCCGTAGTAGAGTGCGGCCCTCGGATTCTCGAAGTCATCGACCACGACGCGGTACCGGCCACCGCCGAGGGACGTCACCGTCGTCTCCCCGCGGCGTTCGATTTCGACGCCGACGTCGAAGTACGTCCGTCGCTCCCGTTCGCCGTAGTAGGCGTCGTAGTCCGTCTCGTTGTCGTGGACGGTCCGGCGATACCCCACCGACCCGTTCGACCACTCGGCCGTGCGGTAGGTGCCCCCCTCGCTGTGGACCTGCGCCCGGACGTAGTAGTAGTTCGTCCGGTCGGCGGCCACCCGGAGGGTCTCGTTCGTCCGGTCGGTCGGTCCCGCATCGAGGCGCTCGTCGACGCTGACCCGTCGCGTCGTGACGCTCCGCCCTCGCAGGGCCTCCCTGTGGGCGGACTGGAGTTCGTTGGCGTCGACGACGCGCTCGGTGGTGACGCCGGGGGCGACGTACTCCCGCGAGGCGAACTCCGCGATGGCCGCGTCGAGCCAGTCCGGACGCTCCACCGTCGTCGAACCGATGGCCTCGTAGCGGGTGGTCCGGACCACCGTGACGTTGCGGTCCCGCTCGCGGTAGTCCTCGCGGGTCACCTCCGTCCGGAACTCGCGGACGAGGCCGCGCTCGTCGACGACCAGTCGGACCCGCTGGTCCCGGTCGTCGCTCACCCGCGACGCCCCGGTGACGGCGTAGGCGTCGTGGCCCGCCCGCTCGCCGAGTTCGCGCACCGACGTCACCGAGAACTCGGCCAGCAGTTCCTCCAGCTGCCGGAGGCGGTAGTCGGTCACCGCCCCGACCCGCCCGGGCTCGCGCCGGTATCTGGTCGTCCCGTCGAGGACGCGGTGAATGTACGTCACCGTCCCGTTGGACCACGCGCCGTACCGGTCGAGGCGCTGGCCGCCGCTGTGCTCCAGCCCCGTGAGTCGCGCCTCGGTGACGAACCGGCTCCGGTTGGCCCCGTAGCGGGTCGTCGTCTCGTACCCCTGGACGACCGTTCCGTTCGCGAGCGTCTCACGGGAGGTGTCCTGGATGGTGAGCGAGACGTTCGCCGTGAGGTCGCGGTGGGCGTCGAGTAGCGCCGTTCCGTCGACGACCTCCTGCCGGGTCAGACCGGGGGCGACGGATCCGCCGTGGAGGTCGCGTGGCACCTCGGCGGGCGTGACGTCGGGCATCGACGCGTCCCCGCCGTCGGCCGCGAGGCCGTTACAGCCGGCGAGAACGACGAGACAGGCGAGGAGGACGGCGAGCGGGGAGGGACCGCGCATACACCGACTCTACTTTCATCCGGAATATGTCTTGTCACTAGTCACTCATCGGGACGGAACTGTGCCGCCGGTCCCCGGTGGGTCGCGCTCGCGGCCGCGTCGATTCGGTCCGGTGTCCCGACGGTCGTCGCTCACCCGCGTCGCCCCGACGAGGCGGCCGAGGACCGCCCGTCGCCCGGCGTCCCGGCGCTTCGGATGGAATAAGTACCCCCGCGCAACATTTGCCGTCATGGAGACGCTGCTACTGAACCAGCGGGACGTCGAGGAGAACGCTCGGATGCCGGAGGTCATCCGGGCCGTCTCGGACGCCTTCGCCGCCTACGAGCGCGGCGACGCCCAGATGCCGGCGAAGTCCTACATCGACCTGCCACAGTACAACGGGGACTTCCGGTCGATGCCGGCGTACCTGGACGCGGGCGACTGGGACGCCGCCGGCGTGAAGTGGGTCAACGTCCACACCGACAACAACGACAGGTTCGACCTGCCGACGGTGCTCGGGACGGTCATCTACTCGGACCCGACGAACGCCTTCCCGCTCGCCATCATGGACGGGACGACGCTCACGCGCAAGCGGACTGGCGCGGCGGCGGCCGTCGCCACCGACCACCTCGCCGTCCCCGACGCCTCCTCGCTCGGCATCGTCGGGGCGGGCGTCCAGTCGTACACCCAACTGGAGGCCATCGCGGAGGTCCGACCCATCGCGGAGGTCGTTGTCAGCGACATCGACGAGGAGAAGGTCGCACGCTTCATCGACCGCTTCGACGACCAGTTCGACGTCCGTGCGGGCTCCATCGACGAGGCCGCCTCCTGTGACGTGCTCTCGACGGTGACGCCCGTCGAAGAGCCCATCGTCACCCGCGAGATGGTCGGCGAGCACACCCACGTCAACGCGATGGGCGCCGACGCCGAGGGGAAACACGAACTCGCCGACGAGCTCCTCCTCGACGCGACGCTCGTCATCGACGACTACGCACAGACCACCCACTCGGGCGAGATCAACGTCCCGTGGGCCGAGGGGACGCTGGACGACGACGACATCTACGGCGAACTCGGGCAGATCGTCGTCGGCGAGCGACCCGGCCGCGAACCCGGGGACGGTGTCACCGTCTTCGACTCGACGGGGCTCGCCATCCAGGACGTGGCCGCGGCACACGTCGTGTACGAACACGCGAAGGAGAACGACAACGGCTACCCCTTCCAGCTGGTCGACTCGCGCCTGCGGTAGGTCGCGTCCGAATCAGGCCGCGGGGCGGCGGCCACGCCCGGGTTCCTCGGGTTCGTCGTCGCTCACCGTCCGTCGGACGGCGTCGATACCCTTGCTCACCAGCCAGATGACGGCGAAGATGGGGAGCAGCGGGAGCAACAGCACCGCCATGATGGCTATCATCACGAGGCCGAAGCCGTGCATCTCGGTGTTGGGGTGGTCACCGACGAAGTCACTCACGGTGCGGAGCGGGGCGGGCAGTTCTGGGGTGGGGTCGGTACTCATGCTACGACTGAGGCGCGCTGCGAAGATAGCCTCGCGCCTGCCGCGGGCCAACACCGCTTTCTCCGCTCGTGGTCTCGACTCCGTATGGCCCAGCGTTCGTTCCTCGTCCGTGCACTCTGGTTCGTCCTCGTCGGCTGGTGGCTCACGCCCATCCTCGTCAACATCGCGTGGGCGCTGAACGTCACCGTCGTCCTGATCCCACTCGGTATCAAACTGATAAATCTCGTGCCCACGGCGCTCTCGCTGGCCGAACCGCGGTCGCTCTCGGACGACGGTGGCCGTGGCCAGCGCTCGCTGTTCGTCCGGGCCGTCTACTTCGTCCTCGTCGGCTGGTGGCTCTCGTTCCTCTGGGCGAACGCGGCGGCGTTCCTCGCTGTCACCATCGTCGGGTTGCCGGTGGCGTTCTGGATGTTCAACCGGCTGCCGTTCGTCACGTCGCTGTACCGGTTCCACGGCTGACCCGTACGCTTCTTGTGGGGTGCGCCGGTACTGTGGGTGAGGGCACGTAGCTCAGCTAGGACAGAGCGTCGGACTTCTATCCTCGCCGGGGCATCCGGTGGGGGGAGACATCCGATGGCCGTGGGTTCGAATCCCACCGTGCTCGTGAACCCGCCGAGCGACAGCGAGGCGTGGTGAACGTCCGAGGTGGATTCGAACCACGCGAGACGAGCGCAGGGAGTCTCGCCTCGGGTGAGAATCCCACCGTGCTCGTGAACCCGCCGAGCGGCAGTCCCGTGAGCGAAGCGAACGAGACGTCGCCGGAGCTTGCTCCGCCCTGGTTCGAACCCAACCGAACTCAGGATCGTCCGGAACTACCGACTTTTTATACTATAACCCTCAACAGCGGGGATATGCCACGGACCCGGAGGGTGGAATCGGAACGGAAGAAGGACCAGTTGGTCGATGAGTTCATCACGAGAGGGTACAAGGTCCAGCAGCAGAGCCAGTACACCACCAAAGTCAAGGAGAAGAACTGGGGGACCCCCGTCGTCCACGCGTTCGTGTTCCTGTTCGCGTTCGTCGGCTCGGCGGTACTCCTGGGGGCCGTCGACGGTCCGTCGGGGGCCGCATGGGTGATAACGATCGGTGCGAACGTCACCTACGCCGCCTACAGCTGGTTCGCGTCGGAGGAGATCATCATCAAGGTGAGTACGGACGCGTCCGCCTCGTCGGTGGACTGAGCGCCGCCGCCGGTGACGGCTCAGAAGACGTCCGCGATGAGGTTCTCGAAGGGACGGTAGATGCCGACGAAGCTACGCGGACTGACCATCCGGAGGACGACCAACCCGTAGAGCAACGCGATAGCGAAACCACCGTAGAGCGTGGTGACCGTGTCGTTCTGGGTCCCGAACACCAGGAGCCCGACGACCGCCGAGAGGACGACGAACGTGTTGTAGAAGAAGTGTATCAGGACGGCGTACACGGGGGCGAGCCACTGGAGGCTGTACTCGTCGTTCGCCTCGAACAGCGTGTACGCGGTGACCGAGAGCACCGTGGTGGCGCTGTGAAAGAGCGTCCGGAACGCGTAGATGGCGTCCGCCTCGAGCGGATAGCTGGTGACGTGTTCGACGAAGCCGAACAGCGCACCCACGGTGAGCGCGACGCCGACGCGGCCCGCCAGCGACCTGCCGAACAGGACGCTCCCCACCAGGATGGCGGTGCCGAACTTCAGTAGCTCCTCGAATATCGGGGCGATGACGACGATACGCTGGATGGCGATGCCGACGAACAGCACCGCCCACAGCCCGAAGAACAGGCAAGCGAGGCCGAACGCGGGCGGTGACCGCGCTACCGCCCGCAGTCCACGAGGTCTCGGGTACGGGTCGTGGTCGACGTCGGTCAGTCCGACCAGACAGAGCACCCCCGTAACGCTCAGGTAGCCGACCAGCCACCATCTGGGACGCGAGGTGACGTTCCCCACCGAGAGGGAGGCCGCCGAGAAGAGCGACTGCAGGTCGCCACTGGCGAGAACGGGGCGGAACGACGCCGTGACGAGTGCTCCCGACGCGAGTAGCGGGGCCGCGAGCACGACGACGGCCACGAGGCGGTGCCGCGGGTCGGAGAAGGGGTGATACACGGCGGCGTACCGGAACGCGACGGCACTCGCCAGTAGCGCGACCGCGAAGAGGACGAATCGGGTTCCGACGAGTCCGACCTGGACCGTGAGAACCGACAGGGAGACGACTCCGGTGACGAGGAGAGAGAACGACAGCAGGAGTCCGTCCTGGACCGTACTACGAATCGTCATCGGGGGGCTGGGTCTCGTCCGGGTCCGTCTCCATCTTCACGAGGATCTCGTCCGCGGTGGTGTACTTGTAGAGGGCGTACAGTGCGTTCGCGAGACCGAAGGTCCACCAGACCGTCGCCAGCGCGAGGAACAGATGGGTGGGGCCGTCCCCCCAGTCGCGCTGCTTGAGCCGGGTGCTGGTCTCGCCCTCCGCCTTCACTTCGTACCCTCGCGTGATCAGGTCGTCGACGTCTCTGTCCATCTCTCGACGTGTCTCGACGCGTCTCACACGGGTCATACTACGAGGACATTGCCCTGATGTATCAACACTGGGAGTTCCCCACCCCCCGCCGACGAGTCAGCCCGTCTTCCGTCTCGGCATGGCGGAACCGAGTCATCGCGCGAGGGGGTAGTCGAACGGCTCCACTCGGATGGTCGTGAGTATCAGACCGCGGTGGCTCCGTCGTCGCCTTCCACCTTGATCTGGACCTCCTCCGCGCTGAAGTACTTGTAGGCTGCGTAGATCGCGTTCGCGATTCCGAGCGTCCACCAGCCCAGGAAGATCAGCACGAGGAGGTGCATCCCGCCGCTCCCGAAGTCCTTTTTCTTCATCATCGTACTCCGCTCGCCCTGGGACTTGATCTTGTAGTTCTGAGTGATGAAGTCGTCGATGACTTTTTCCATCTCCTTCTGGTCGTCAACACGCCGGATTCGCGCCATACAGTATCACGTATAATCGGTCTAACTTAAATGATGTGGCATTAGTGAATGTATGAATAACACTCTCGCTGAGCGGAGCTATCGACTTCGAGGTGGGTCCCGTGAGGAGCTGTCGGCTTCCCGGCCCGTACCGTGGTGTTTCCATCGCCTCGCGGTGGCTCCGCTCCGCTCGCGCCGAGATAGCACCGGCCGTCGCAGCTGTGCTCTGTTCCGGTAGTCTCCAGAAATACGGGGATATAGATTAGATTCGTATAATGGCGGTCGGATATGCTATCGTGATTGGGTACTGAAATCCGTAATAGGTTGGTTATAGGAAAGAGTTATCACTCGCCACTGGCCAGACGTGAGTGTAATGTTCACGAGGAACTGCCCGGCGGCCGACCCGGACTGCCCGTCCGGTGTCGCGCCAGAACGGGCCCCGGTCGGGAGGTGGTGTCC
>CAYYSW010000019.1:0-16192 GCA_964474395.1 uncultured Halobacteriales archaeon | reverse complement strand
ATCCACTGCTTCGTGCCGTTGATGACCCATTCGTCGCCGTCCTTCTCGGCCCGCGTCTCCATGTTCGGCGAGTCCGACCCCGCGCCGGGTTCGGTCTGGCCGAACCCCGTCGACTGTTCGGCGCGCACGACGGGGTCGAGGAACTCCTCGACCTGCTCGCCCTCGGCCTGCATCAGCAGCGGCTTCGGTCCCTCGGGACCGGCGAGCACCTCGCTCGCCAGTCCCGTCCCGTGGCTCGCGACGTGTCGCTTCGCGCGGTACCACGTCACGTTCGAGACCCCCTCGCCGCCCGCCTCCTCGGGGAGGTTCATCGCGTAGAAGCCCGCCTCGGCGCTCTTCCGCCGGACCGCCTCTATCGCCTCGACGACCTCCTCGACGAGTCGGCCGTCGTCGTGGTGGCGCTTGCGCGGGTTCGACCACGTCTCGCCCAGGTCGTCCTCCAGCGGGTCGACCTCCCGTTCGATGAAGTCGTCGAGGCTCCCCCGGATGAGCCGCCACTCCTCGTCCTCGCGGAAACTGACGCCGGATGGGACCGTGTCCTGCGTTGCCATACGCCTCCCTGCGGGGGAGGGGTATTAACCGCTGGGTGGGGCGGCCGGGCGGTCACTCGGTGTCGGCACTCAGTCGCACGTCCCCGAACTCCTCGCGCAACCGCATCTTGTCGAACTTCCCCGTCGAGGTGCGCGGGATGGCGTCCACGAACCGGAACTCGTCGGGGAGCCACCACGAGGGGAAGCGCTCCCCGAGGTGGTCGTTCAGGTCCTCGCCGGTCGCCTCGTGGCCCTCCCGGAGGACGACACAGGCCATCGGCCGCTCCTGCCACGTCTCGTGGTCGACGGCGATGACGGTCGCCTCGGCGACGGCCTCGTGGGCCATCAGTTCGTTCTCCAGTTCGACGCTCGATATCCACTCCCCGCCGGACTTGATGACGTCCTTCGTCCGGTCGACGATGTCCACGTAGCCCAGTTCGTCGATGGTGGCGATGTCCCCCGTCCTGAGCCACCCGTCGGCGGTGAAGGACTCCTCGTTCGCCTCCGGTCGGTTGTGGTAGGAGTCGACGACCCACGGGCTTCGCACCTGGAGTTCGCCCATCGCCTCGCCGTCGTGGGGCAGGTCTTCGCCGTCTCGCGGGCCCCGCCCGCTCGACTGGTCCGCGGCGTCGTCGGCCGCCGCGCTCTCCTCACCCCGGATGCGGACCTGCATCCCGGGAACGGGGACGCCCGCCGTCGCGCGGTAGCGGTAGCGCTCCTCGGCGTCGGCGTCGTCGAGTTCCTTCCGGAGGGTGCTCAGGGTTCCCAGCGGGGACGTCTCGGTCATCCCCCAGCCCTGCAGGATGGGGGCGTCGTACCGCTCGTCGTACTTCCGGATGAGCGACTCGGGGGGCGCGGAGCCGCCGACGGTGAGGCGGTCGATGTTCGAGATGTCCACGTCGGGGTGCTCGTCGAGGAACTCGGCCATCTCCAGCCAGATGGTCGGGACGGCGGCTGACATCGTCACGCCCTCGTCGTCGATGAGTTCGGCGACGGACCCGGGGTCGGTGTGGACCCCCGGGAGGACCTGCTTCGCGCCGACGAACGTCGCGGCGTAGGGGATGCCCCAGCCGTTGGCGTGGAACATCGGGACGACCGGGAGGACGGTGTCGGCCTGCCCGATGCCGTTGGCGTCGGTGTGGCCCGACATGATGCTGTGAAGGTAGATACCCCGGTGGGTGTAGGCGACGCCCTTCGGCTTGCCGGTGGTCCCGGAGGTGTAGCACATCCCGCACTCGCTCTCCTCGTCGATGTCCGGCCAGTCGTACGCCGTCGGCTGGTCCGCGAGCAGGTCCTCGTAGGCGACGACCGGGTCGAGGGAGGTGTCGGGTACCTCCTCGGCCAGCACGACGTACTGCTCGACCGTCTCCAGCGAGTCGGCGTTGGCCTCCACCTTCTCGAGGAACGCCGGGTCCACGAACAGCACGCGGTCCTCGGCGTCGTTGACGATGAACTGGAAGTGGTCGTCGGGCAGTCGCATGTTGCACATGTGCATCGAGCGGCCCGAACACGGCGGCCCGAAGTACAGTTCGAGGTGGCGGTAGTTGTTCGCCGCGACGGTGGCGACCCGGTCCCCGGGTTCGACGCCGAGGTCGTCGAGCGCGCCCGCGAGCTGTGCCACCCGGTCCCCGAGGTCGGCGTAGGTGTAGCGATGCAGCTCGCCGGTCGGCGTCTTCGTGACGATCTCCCGATCGGGATACAGGTCCACGGCCCGGTCGAGCAGGCCGTTCAGCGTGAGCGGGACGTCCATCATGGCGTGTGTAGCCACATGACACACCTCGCCCTATAGCTGTTCTCCCGTCAACTCCCGCCCTGACGGTCCGACAGCACCTCGTAGGAGGTGAACGCGACGTCGTCGGGGTCGGACGCGAGGAGCGGGTCGAGGCGCGACTCCCACTCGCGCCAGCGGTCGGGGTACTCCTCGGGTCCGACGGGGTCGTCGGGCGACCCCCAGAGCGCCTCCCACGCCTCGCGGGACTCGTACTCCCAGACGGCGGTGAACGCACCCTCGCGGTCGCCCTTGATACCCCGCAGGAACCGGTACTCACACAGGCCGGGGAGGTCGAACAGGCCGTCGGCTGCCGCCTCTCGGGCGGTCTCCGCGAACCGGTCCGGCGAGACGCCCGGCGCGAGGTCGTACTCGTGGATGCTGAGGACGGGTGACACGCCCGGAACTCCGGCCCCGCCGGCCTAAAACTACGGACGAACCCAATCGTGTCGGAATTCTGAGGACGCGATTGATTTATGCTGCTACAGGTGTGATTCACGGTATCTCGATTCACACATGGTGGGAAACGAACGAACTTCTGACAGTTCGGGCGGCGGGAGGGTGGACCCGCCGTCCGATGGAGGGACAGGTCGGAGGCGCGAGGGAGCGTCGCTGAACCGCCGGACTGCGCTCGGGCTGCTCGGCCTCGCGGGGTTCGGTCTCGGGACGGTGGGGACGGCGAGCGGACAGCCGGCGAGGGGGGAGGCGCTCTCGGTGTCGCTCGGGACGTCGCTCGAACTCCCGCAGTCGTCGGGTCGGGTCGTCACGTTCGACGACGTGGCTTTCGACGACGGCGGGAACTACGACCCGGAGACGGGCAAGTACAGCGTCCAGCGGTCCGGTCGCTACCGGGTGGACGCTGCCGGCGAGTTCCGCATCCCCGCAGTGGAGGGGGCGGGAGCGAAGCTCCTCGTCCGGGTGAACAACAACCCGCGGTCGATGAGCGTCGCGGCGGGCGGCACCGCCGTCCCCGGGACGGCCTCGGTGTCGAAACTGATGGAACTCGACGCCGGGGAGTCCGTCGACGTCTTCGCCTCCTACAGCAGCACGGTGTCCTCGGGCCCGGCGACCATCGTCGGCCAGTTCCAGCCGCTGACCTTCCTCACGATAGACCGGGTCGGCTGAGGGAGACGGGCCGAGTATTAAGCCGGCGGCCCACCACCGCCGGGTATGCGACTCGACGGCATCCGCGTCCTCGACCTGACACGCCTGCTCCCCGGCCCGTACGCCACCCAGCTCCTCGCCGACCTCGGTGCCGACGTCGTGAAGGTCGAGGACACCGGCACGGGTGACTACGCCCGACACATGCCGCCGACCACCGACCGTGGGGTGGGGGCCGTCTTCGACGGCGTCAACCGGGGAAAGCAGTCGGTCGCCCTCGATTTGAAGGACGACGACGCGCGCGAGGCGTTCTACGCGCTCGTCGAGGACAGCGACGTCGTCATCGAGGGGTTCCGGCCGGGCGTCGTCGACCGCCTCGGCGTCGACTTCGACGCCCTCCGGGAGTACAACGAGGACCTCGTCTACTGCTCGCTGTCGGGGTACGGCCAGACCGGACCGCTCGCCGACCGGGCCGGCCACGACCTGAACTACGTCGGACGGGCGGGTTTCCTCGACATGAGCCGCGACAGCGAGGGCGAGGCCCCCTCGACGCCGGGGTATCAGGTCGCCGACCTCGGCGGGGGGCTGTTCGCCGCCTTCTCGGTCGTGAGCGCGCTCCTCTCGCGCGAACTGGGGGCGGGCGGCGGCGAGTACATCGACGTCTCGATGACCGACGTCGTGCTGTCGTTCTCCCAGACGGTCGCCTACGAGGCATTCGCGGCCGCCGACGCCGAGACGGAAGGCCCGCGTCCCGGCGGAACGCCGCTGACGGGTGCCTACCCGTGGTACGACGTCTACGAGACGGCCGACGGGCGGTACGTCACCCTCGGCGCGCTCGAACCGGAGTTCTTCGAGGCGTTCTGCGAGGCCGCCGGGCGCGCGGACCTCGTCGAGTACCACGACACGGCGGACCCGGCAGAACGCGCCGCACTTCGGGAGGAGCTCGAAGCCCTGTTCGCCGAACGGACCCGCGAGGAGTGGGTGGAGGCCGTCGATGCCGACGCGACCGTCGAGCCGGTCCTCACCCCCGCGGAGGCGATCACGGACGAGCAGTTCGCCGAGCGGGGCGTCGTCACGGGCGGCGAGCACCCGCGCGTCGGGTTCCCGGCGGTCTGCGACCGGCCCGACGCCGACGAGTCCGTCCCGGACCACGGCGAACACACCGGGGACGTCCTCCGGGCGGCGGGGGTGAGCGAGGCGACCGTCGAGCGCCTGCGGGAGACCGGCGCGGTCCGCTGAGCGGGGCGGGCCGACCGGTCGTGCCGCCGGCCACGGATTTATGCTGGAGGCCCGGGACGTGCTGCCATGCGACTCGGCATACTCGTTCCAGCCGTCGAGGACCCGACCGACTTCACCGTCCGTGCCGAGGCACTCGGCTACGACTCGGCGTGGATGGGCGAACTCTGGGGGGAGAGTTCCGTCGTCCGCCTGACGGACGTGGCGGCCCGCACGGAGACCATCGACCTCGGGACGGCCATCCTCAACGTCTTCTCGCGCACCCCGGCCGTGCTGGCGATGACGGCCAAGACCATCGACGACCTCTCCGACGGGCGGTTCACCCTCGGGGTCGGGACCAGCACCCGGAAGGCCGTCGAGGATCTCCACGGGATGGGGTGGGACGACCCGAACCCCGTCCGGCGCGCCCACGAGTGCATCGAACTCACGAAGGCCTACCTGAACGGCGACGGCCGGGTGAACTACGACGGCGACGTGTTCCACGCCGCCGACTTCCCGGCGCTCGGCCACGAGGTGCCAATCTACCACGCCGCGCTGGGCGAGGCCAACCGTCGAGTCGTCGCGCGCCTCTGTGACGGCTGGATACCGCACAACGTCCCGTTCTCGGAGCTGCCCGAGTCCTTCGCGTACATCGCCGACCACGCGGAGGAGGCGGGCCGCGACCCGGAGGCCATCGAGGTGGCACCCTACGTCCCGGCGTGCGTGAGCGACGACGGCGACGAGGCCCGCCGGATGGTGAGGAAGCACGTCGCGTACTACGTCGGCAGCGGGAAAGGGTACCAGCGCGCCGTCGCGGGGCGGTTCCCCGAGGGCGCGGAGCGGGTCGCCGACCACTGGCACGACGGGGAACGGGAGGCCGCCGCGGACGCCGTCACCGACGAGATGGTCGCGGCCCTCGGCGTCGCGGGCACTCCCGACGAGGCCCGCGACCAGTTGCGGGAGGTGGTCGGGATGGACGTCGTCGACCGGCCGTTGCTCACCATCCCACAGAGCGCGGGGCACCTCGCCGAGCAGACGATGGAGGAACTCGCGCCGCGAAACCTGTAGCCGGACGGCGTCGGCGCTCGGGTGGGGGCGTCGACCGCGGGAGAACGATGTCCCAGCGCGGTCGGTCCCGGTGGGGGAAAGCTGCGTCGGGGGCGAGGGTCGTCCGCCTCAGAGCTCGCTCGCGTGCCTGAGCAGCGACTCGTCGAGGTCGGAGACGCTCGTCCGGCCCGTGTTCGAGAGCGTGACGTCGAGGTCGCCACGGAGGTTCGTCAACACCTCGCGGACGCCCGCCTCGCCGCCGGCGGCGAGGCCGCAGGCGAACGGCCGCCCGACCATCACCGCGTCCGCGCCGAGCGCGAGGGCCTTCACGACGTCCGGCCCACGCCGGATGCCGCTGTCGAAGGTGACGGGGACGCGCCCCATCGTTCGGTCGACGACCCCGGGCAGGGCCTCCAGCGCCGCTATCTCGCCGTCGAGCTGGCGACCGCCGTGGTTGGAGACGGCGATGCCGTCGACCCCGCGCGAGATGGCCTCCTCCGCGTCCTCGGGGTGGAGCAGCCCCTTGACGACCACCGGGAGGTCGGTCATCCCGACGAGGTCCGACAGGTCCTCCCAGTCGAGCGCCGGGTTGCCGAAGACGTCCAGCCAGTGCTGGATGGCCGCCGACTCGTCCTCCTCCGGCGGCTCGTCCAGCCCCTCGCGGAACGCGGGATCCGAGAAGTAGTTGCCCAGCCCCGCGCCGTCCAAACTCGGGCTGTACCCGCCCTGCAGGTCGCGCTCGCGCCACCCGAGGACGGGCACGTCGACGGTGACGGCGATGGCGTCGAACCCCGCGTCCTCGGCGCGTTCGACGAAGCTCTCCATGATGGCCCGTTCCGAGGACCAGTACAGCTGGAACCACTTCGGCGTGTCACCGAGGGTCTCCGCTACCTCCTCGATGGTGTGCGAGGAGACGGAGCTCAGGCACATCGGGACGTTCAGATCGGCGCAGGCACCGGCGGTGCCGAGTTCGCCCGCCTCGTGGAAGATGGTCTGGTTGCCGATGGGCGCAACCATGAAGGGGACGTCGAACTCCCGACCGAGGAGGTCGACCGAGAGGTCACGCTCAGAGACGTCCCGCAGGAGACGGGGGACGATGCGCCAGTCGCGGAACGCCTCGCGGTTGGTGCTCATCGTCGTCTCGCCGCCCGCTCCGCCGGCGAGGTAGTTCGCCGGGCCGGCGTCCATCGCCTCCATCGCGCGTGCCTCCAGTTCCTCGTAGCGAACGGGGAGGTCGGGGGGGTCGTCCGCGAGCATCCCCGAGGCGATGACGTCGCGCTGTCGGTCCTGTCCGTACGGTTCGGAGGGGTCTTCGACCATACGCGGGCGTCGGAGGGGCGACATATTAAGTGGTGTGTGGACGGGAGACATGGCGACGGTACGACGACACGACAAGCGCCCGCTCAGCTCGACCAGCCCCACCATCGTCTTCGAGGACGGCGAGCCGTTCATGACCGTCGGCTCCCCCGGCGGAAAGACCATCATCACCACCGTCGCGCAGGTCATCATGAACGTCGCCACCTTCGGCCTCTCGGTGCCCGAGGCGGTCCGGGAGCCGCGCATCTACAACGACACCGACCCCGAGGTGTTCTGGGAGCCGGCGGTCCCCGACGCGACCGTCGCGGACCTCCGTGACCGCGGCCACGACCTGCAACCCGAGCCGACCCAACTGGGGAACGTCCAGGCCATCCGCGTGACCGACGACGGCTACCTCGGCGTCGCGGACGGCCGGCGGGCGGGGCTGGCGACCGGGGCCGGTAGCGGACCCGGCGACGACGACGGCGAGGACTGAACCGGCCGGCCCCGGCCGGGGCACCGTTTTTCACCACCCCGGGCGAACGCCGGAGCCATGCGATACCTGCTCGGTGTGTGCCTGCTGGCCGCGACCGGCCTGTTCGTCGTCGGTGCGGGTGACGCTGGAATCGCCGCCCTCGCCGGGGGCGGAGGGAGCCCCCTCTTGCAACTGGACTGGCTGCTCGACCTCATCGAGACCGTCGATCGGATCCTGGAGGCCGTCGTGGACCTGCTGGAGACGGTCCGGCGGCTGTTCGGCGGCGTCGAGGGCGGCGACTGACCGGGCGGGGTTCCCGCGAACGGTCACGGGTCGGGACCGTTTCGTCGATTCGACCAGAACCGTTACACGTCGAAGGGGTCCTTCTCCGGCCGGAGATATCATGACACCGACGACACCGACCGACGACAGCGAATCGACACCCTCCCGCCGCCAGTTCGTGCGGGGTGCGGCCGGCCTCGCCGCCGCCACCGTCGCGGTGCCGGCCCTGAGCGGCGTCGCGGCGGCCCACTTCCCGGTCGAGCTCGACGTCGACGTCCAGCCGCACAACGCCGATAACTTCGTCGACCTCGACGACCACGACCACGTCACCGTCGCCGTCCACCCGACGGAGTTCCTCAACTCGGACGGCGAGCGCGAGACCTTCGACCCGACCGAGCGGCCCGTCCGGTACCGCTTCGGGGCCCGGAGCGCACTCGACGACGACGAGGGCGCCCGGCCGGTCGACGACGGCGAGGTGGTGGAGACGACGGCGGGCCACGGCGACGACGAACACACCGTGGAGGTCCTCCGGTTGACCTTCCCCGTCGGGGAGACGGGGCTCGAACGGGGCGACGACACCGGGTGGCTCTACTGGGAGCGCGACGAGTCGGGCGAACACGGCCTCTCGGGGGTCGACGCCCTCTCGGTGTACGGCGGCGGGACCGGTCAGGTCGACCTCGAGGAGCTCCTTCGACGCCTGCTGGCGGCGCTGAGGGGCGCGTAGGCCGAACCGCGGACCGGCCGCGGTCGCTCAGATGGGGGTGCCGCGTGCCGTGATAATATTTAACACCTCGCTGTGCCATGCTCTGTACAGTTGATTCCATGGCACGGAACGTGATTATCGTCGGATATGGTCGGGTCGGTCGCCACGTCGCGGACCAGCTCAGCGAGGACCGCAACACCGTCACCATCATCGAGCGGGACCCCGAGCAGTGCGACCAGGTATCGTCGAAGGTCAGCCGCGTCATCCAGGGGAGCGGGGCCGACCCGGAGGTCCTCGGGCAGATAGACTTCTCCGAGGTGGACGTCTTCGCCGCGCTGGCGGACGACATCGAGGTGAACCTCGCCGCCTGCGAGATCGTCCACGACCGGGCGCCCCACGTCAAGACGGTACTCCGCATCGGACAGGACGGCGAACAGGACTACGGCCACCGCCGGTTCGTCGACAGTATCGTCTACCCCGCCGCCGCCGGGGCCATCGAGGCGGTCGAGCGCATCACGACCGTCTGAGTCCCCGACGGCGGGTTACGGGCGGTCCCGCGACGCGACCCGCGTGCGCCGCCCGGAGACGAAGCGTGCCAGCGACCGCCGCTGGACGAGGACGAACCCGAGGAAGATGACGGCGAACCCGACGACCGTGAGGGGCGTGATGGGTTCGTCCAGCAGGAGGGCGCCGGCGACGGTGGCGACGACGGGCACGACGTAGGAGACGAGGTTGCTCCGGAGGGGACCGTACGCGCCCAGCAGGTGGAAGTAGATGAGGAAGGCGACGGCGGTGGCGAGCGTCCCGAGGTAGGCGACGGCGACGAGCACCTCCGTCGAGACCGCCACGGGCAGGGACTCGCCGGCCGCGAGGCTGCTCGCGTGGAGGAACAGCGCGCCGACGAGCATCGACCACCCGGTCAGGCCCGCGTCGTTGAGCGACGGGGACACCCGCCGGATGATGACGCTGCCGAGGGCGACGCTCACCGCGGCGGCGAGGACGAGGAGTTTCCCGACGACGCCCGCCGCGAGCAGGTTCCCCGGGTCCGGGCGGGCGATGATACCGACGCCGAGGAGCCCGAGTGCGAGTCCGAGCAGGCCGGTCCGCGAGAGACGTTCGTCCGCCAGCAGGAGGAAGGCGAACACCGTCGTCAGGATGGGGATGAGGCTGTAGATGATGGCGGCGACGCCGCTGGTCGTGGTCTGCTGGCCGACGAACAGGAGGCTGTTTCCCGCGACGAGGAACGTCCCGCCGGCGAGGACCGCCACGAGGTCGCCGCGGGTGCGCGGGCGCCACCGCTCCGTCCCGAGGACGGCGTACGCGAGGAGGACGACGGCGGCGACGTCGTAGCGCGTCGCCGCGAAGAACAGGGGGTCGAGCGACGAGAGGCCCACCGTGATGGCGGGAAACGAGAGCCCCCACAGCAGGCCGAGCGCGAGGAACAGCGCGACGGGACGGAGACTGGTCACGGTACCTGTTGGCGGAGCGGGAGTAAGAACCTACCTCCGAGAGACGGGCGAAGGGCGGACGAGGGTCAGAACGAGAAGAGGTCGATGCCGCCGGTGACGCCGACGACCTGTCCCGTGACGTAGGAGGCCTGCTCGCTGGAGAGGAAGGCGACCATGTCGGCCACGTCGCGTTCCGTCCCGAGTTTGCGCATCGGCGTCGCCTTCGCGATGCGCGCGAAGTGCGGGTCGAACTCCTCCAGTTCCTCGATGGACATGTCGGCGAGCGCCTCGACGACGATGTTCGGCGCGATGACGTTCGAGGTGACGCCCGACTGCGCCCCTTCGAGGGCGAGGGTCTTCCCGAAGCCGATGAGGGCGGCCTTCGTCGCGGAGTAGGATATCTGCCCGAACCCGCCCTGCCACCCGGCCATCGAGGACATGTTGATGACCCGGCCCCACCCGCGGTCGCACATCGCGGGGAACACCTCGCGGGTGACGTTGTACGCGCCGGTGAGGTTGATGGCGACGTCGCGGTCCCAGACGTCGTCGTCGAAGTTCGCCACCCGGTCGCGGGCGTCGACCATCGCCGCGTTGTTCACGAGGACGTCGATGCCGCCGGTCTCCCCGCGGAGGGCCTCGACGGTGTCCCGTACCTCCCCGCGGTCCGTGAGGTCACAGACGACGGCGTGAGCGGTACCGCCGTCCTCGCGTAGCTCGTCGGCGACCGACTGGGCGGCCTCCTCGTCCACGTCGAGGACGACGACCTCCGCGCCCTCCTCCGCCAGTACTCGACAGTCCTCGCTCCCGATTCGACCGCCGCCGCCCGTCACGAGGGCGGTGCGGTCACTGAGTCCAAGGTCCATTGCGACCGGCACATTGGGGGATGGTAGTAAATAGCTATCCCGGGGTCACGCCGGGGGGTCGGATCGGGAGCCCGACGGGAGGTCGTGTCCTCCCGTCACCGACGGTCGACGCCCGCGATGTCGAGCAGTTCCCGGAGGTCGTCGATGGCGTAGTCGATGTTCTCGTCGGGGCCGTCGGTAGCCTCCTCCCCGAAGGCGACGGTGACGAACCCGGCTTCCTTGCCGCCGCGCATGTCGTGGTCGTAGCGGTCCCCGACGTACAGCGAGTCGCCGGGGGCGACGGGCGCCTTCGAGAGGGCCGCCTCGAACATCGCCGGGTCGGGTTTCGTCCGTCCGACCGCCTCCGAGGTGGTGACGCCGTCGAAGCGCTCCCAGATGCCGAACTGCCCGAGCATGCGTTCGGCCTCCCAGGTGTCGATGTCGCTGATGACGCCGAGGTAGACGCCCGCCTCGTCGAGTGCCTCGACCACCTCGACGGCGCCGTCGGTCGGCCGGATGTGTTCGCCGGTCGCCTCCTCGAAGAGGGGCCGCCACTCCGCCTCGGGCACCTCGCGGCCCGTCGCGCCGTCGATGGCCCGCTGGTAGCCCGGGAGCGCGCGGCGGTACTCCGTACCGTCGCGCCCCGAGAAGTACGCCCCGAGCGCGCTCCGCCAGTCGTCGGCGAGCGACTCGCTGTCGTCGATGCCCTCGCGTTCCGCGAACCGGTCGAGGAAGGCCACGTAACCCGTCCGCACGGACGCGAGGTCCAGCAGGACCCCGCCGATGTCGAAGAACGCGCCCTCGTAGTCGGTCATGGGTCGATGGGCGGTGGCGAGCGAAATGAGCCTACGGGTTCGGGCGAACCGCCTACGGGTCCGGGCGGTCGGTGAGCGTCACGTCGACCGACTGCCGCTCGCCGTCCCGGAGCACCGTCACCGACACCGTCTCGCCGGGGCGGGTCTCCAGCGCGAGGTACGCCGAGAACGCCTCCAGCGTGTTCACCTCCCGACCCCCGATTTCGAGAATCACGTCGCCGCCGACGGGGACCGTCGTCCCGTCGACCTGTTCCTGTTCACTCCCCTGGAGGACGCCCTCCGCGGGCGTCCCTTCGAGGGTCCGGAGGACGATGAGGCCCCGCGGCGGGCTCATCCCGAGGTCGTTCGCCCGGGCGACGGTCGGCGTCACCTCCGTCAGCGAGACGCCGACGAAGGAGTGTCTGTACTCGCCGTCCTCGATGAGTCCCGGAACGACCCGGCGGGCCAGCGGCGCGGAGATGGCGAAGGCGATGTTGTCGCCGCCCCCGGAGTTGACGACGCCGAGGACGTCGCCCTCGAGTCCGACGAGGGGACCGCCGGAGTTGCCGGGGTTGACCGCCGCGTCGGTCTGGATGGCGTCGGGAATGGGGACGCCGGCGGGACTGGGGATAAGACGGTTCGTCCCGCTGACGATGCCCGCCGACACCGACCCGGCGAGGCCGTAGGGGTTGCCGATGGCGACGACCTCCTGTCCGATGACGGGTTCGTGGTCGACGAACGAGAGCGGGGTCGCGGCGTCGGGCATGCTCTCGACGCGTACCACCGCGAGGTCCGAGAAGATGTCGCGGCCGACCACCGACGCCTCGCGCTGGCTCGCGTCCTCGAACCGGACGGACACCTCGTCGGCGGCGGGGCCGGTCGGCGACCCGCCGGAGACGCCCGGGGTGACGACGTGGTAGTTCGTCACGACGTGTCGGTCGTCGACGACGAACCCCGTCCCCTGCCCGGCCCCCTGTGCGGACTGGACGAGTATCTGTGCGATGGAGGACGAGACCTCCCGGTAGACCCGGGTGTAGACGCTCTCCGGCCCGGAGGCCGACGGCGAGCGCGTCACCGACGGCGATTCGGTGCTTTCGGGGCCGGCGGGCGCCCCCGTCGTCGCGTTGTCCCCGCCGGTCTCGCCCGACCCGGTGAGCCCGCTACAGCCAGCCACGAGCGTCGACCCGACGAGACCGAGCACCGTCCGCCGTCGCATCCGACCGTCTGTCATACGCGGGATACGACTGGCCGGTGGAAAAGACTACGGCCCCCGGTCGGGGGGCGAGTAGCGCCGGACCCCGTCGTCGTCCGCGCGCCCGACGAGCCGGCCGACCGATTCGAGATGCGAAACCGCCCCGATCACCTCGGCGACGATGTACTGGATGCCCCGGTCCCCGGCGCGCGCCTCCGCTATCGCGAGTGCGCTTGTCCTCCCCGCGTCCTGGACGGCCTCGACGGTCCGGTCGAGCATCCGGTCGAGCGAGGCGCGGTCGCGCTCGACGGTCCCCGCGAGGTCGCCGTGGGCCGGGCCGTGGCCCGGAAGGACCCGTCGCGGGGCGGTCTCCGTGGCGAGGGCGTCGAGTCGGTCGAGGGCCGTGTGGAACGACGCGATGGCGTCCTCGACGCCCCGATCGAGGCCCGCGTGGAGCGCCACCGGCCGGAACGGTTCGATGCCCATGTCCCCCGAGACGAGGACCCCCTCGCGGGGGAGGTGATAGCAGAGATGGTCGGCCTGGTGGCCCGGCGTGTGGAGGGGCTCGACGGTCGTCCCGCCGACCTCGAGGGTGGTGTCGGGGGCGACCCAGCGGTCCACCCGGTCGGGCCGGAGGAGCTCGCGGTTGCGCCGCAGGGACTCGACGGCCATCGACACCAGTTCGGCGCGGTCGTCGCCGGTGACGCCCGCGGCCGTGGCCGTCGCCCGGACGGTGGCTTCGAGGTCCCCGGGGTCGCGGTCGAACCGGTCGCGGACGCCGGCGGGGGCGTACACGGTCGGGTCGCCCGCGTCGAGGACGGTCCCGACCTGTCCGATGTGGTCGATGTGGGGGTGGGTGAGCACGAGCGCGTCGAGGTCCGCGAGGCCGTGGCCCGCCTCCGAGAGCGACCCCCGGAGGGCGGCCTCCGCGTCGGCGCCGGGCATCCCGGCGTCCACGAGCGTGAGGGTGTCCCCGCACTCGAGGAGGTAGCTGGCGACGTGTCCCGGGGGCCAGTCCACCGGGAACTCGATGCGGTGGACCTCCGACGCGTCGGCGTGCCCGTCCATCGGTGGGGGCCTCGACCGCTCGCGGGATAAAGCGTTCCCTCGGGTAGTAACCGGTGCCTGCTACCGTCCCGCGCGCGTTCGGGACTGCTTAACTTAGTGCCCGTAGGGCAACAGGTAGACAGTGATGAAACGACGACGGTTCCTCGCGCTCTGTGGCGTCGGGACGGCCGGTGCCCTCGCCGGATGCGGCGAGGACGCCCGGCCGTCGGTCCCCGCACAGCGACTCACGACGGTCGCCGGCCCCGCGAAGTTCGGCGACGTCATCATCCAGACCGACGGTAGCGCCGACGTCGACAGCCCGGTAACGGTGACGGTCTCGGCGTACAACTACGGCGGCGAGACGGGCACGTTCACCGACCGACTGGTCTCGGTCGACGGCGGCATCGACCTCGCCACCGACGTCCGCATCGCCGACGTCCCCTCCGGCGAGCGGGGACACACCTCCATCGAGACGTCCTTCGAGAACGCGGGCCGCTACCGTTTCCACCTCGAAGAGGCCGACGTGTACGGCACTGTTAACGTCGCCGGCGAGACGGCCGAGCTCGGCGAGGCGCTCCGCGTCGGCCCGTTCGAGGTGACGCTCTCGGAGGTGACCTACGAACCGAACCTCTTCTACCGGTATCGGGTGGGCTCGCGGGACGTCACCGAACTCGTGGGGGCGACGCCGAACGAGGCCCTCGCCGTGGTGCGTGGGACGGTGGAGAACGTCGGTACCCAGCAGGCCGTCTTCGACCCCTCGGTGCTGAGCGTCCAGAACGGGGAGGTGCTGGCGGACGCCGGTGGGGAGAACCTCTCGACGGTCCGGGTGGACGGACGGCCCGTCGTCGGTCAGCGCCTCCCCCCCGGGGAGTCCATGAAGGGGTGGCTCCTGCTCCGCCTCGACCGGAGCCGCGCGCGCGCCGGCCCGAGCCTCGGCTGGCAGGCCGACGGGAACCCCGACTCCGCACCCGAGAAACAGTGGGCACTCCCCGCTGCCGACCCGTTCCCGGAGTTCGAACTCGTCGCCTTCGACGTGCCGGGGTCGCAGTCGGTCGGCCGCGTGCCCTACGAGGTGCGGGTGCACAACAGCGGCGACGTCGCCGGCACCTACCGCGGGGCGATACACTACCGAACGGACGGCTGGGGGTGGCAGCCGGCCGGCGTCCAGGAGGCCTACCTCGAACCGGGGGCCAGCCGGACGTTCACGGGCCGGACGCGGTGGCCGTACGTCGACCCGGCGACGTGGCGGGTCGTCCCGTTCCACGAGAAGCGCGACGTCACCTTCGAACCCCTCTCGGTCCCCTTCGGCGAGAAGGTGCCCATCGCCGACGCCTCAACGGTCCGGGTCCGCAACCCGCGGTTCATCGACAGCTACGTCTACGAGGTGACGGTCGTCGAGACGCCCGAGCAGCCCGTGTACGGCGCGAACAACACGACGGGGTCGACCGAACCCGTCGAACGAACCGAACGGCGGGTCCGGACCCCACGGGACGCCGGCGACGGGAAGTTCCTCCTCGTCGATATCGAGACCCGTGCCGGGAGCGACGGCGGGCGCATCGCACAGGAGGACGCCTTCAGCGTCCTCGTCGGCGGTCGGACCTTCGACGTCGACCAGGCCCACCAGCCGGTCGCCCCCGACGTCGAGTTCTTCGACGCCGGGGAGGACACCCGCTACGGGGAGCTGTTCAGGGGGACGCTGATGTTCGGCGTCCCGAGCGGGGCACGGCTCAGTGACGTCGCGGTGCGCTACCGCGAGGAGTACGAGGACGTCGCCGTCGAGGCGACCTGGCAGGGGTAGCGTTAGCTCTCCACCCCAATCGCTGGACTAATGGTACGCCGCACGGTTGTCCGCGTGAACAATGGTAACACCAGGTGAGACGCGGTGACGACCGAGCAGTTCAGCGTCGCGGGCGAGACGGCGATAATCACGGGGTCCTCACAGGGCATCGGCCGGGTGACGGCCGAACGGTTCGCCGAGGACGGCGCGAACGTCGTCGTCACCTCCCGGTCCCAGGAGAAGGTCGAGGAGGTGGCCGACGGCATCAACGACTCCGACCCCGCGGGGCGGGCCATCGCCGTCGAGTGTGACGTCCGCGAGCGCGAGGCGGTCGAGGCGCTCGTCGAGGCCACCGTCGAGGAGTTCGGCTCCGTCGATATCCTCGTGAACAACGCCGGCGCGTCGTTCATGGCGAACTTCGAGGAGATCAGCGAGAACGGCTGGAAGACCATCGTGGACATCAACCTCCACGGCACCTACCACTGCTCGCAGGTCGCCGGCGAGCACATGCGCGACGGCGACGGCGGCGTCATCGTCAACCTCGCGAGCGTCGCGGGCACCCGCGGGTCGCCCTACATGAGCCACTACGGGGCGGCGAAGGCCGCCGTCGTGAACCTGACGACCACCCTCGGCTACGAGTGGGCGGACGACGGCGTCCGCGTCAACTGCATCGCC
>CAYYSW010000018.1:0-16705 GCA_964474395.1 uncultured Halobacteriales archaeon | reverse complement strand
CGAGGGTGCCCTGCCCGGCGACGATGGCCGGGTCGTCGTAGGCGTGGACGAACTCCGCGTCCCCCTCCTCGACGAGCGACTGGGCGTGGGCCATCGCCTCGCGGAAGTCCTGCCCGACGAGTTCGACCGTCGCGCCGTAGCCGCGGGTGGCGTCCACCTTCGCCTGCGGCGCGGGTTTGGGCATCACGATGGTCGCCGCCACGCCGAGCGTCGTGGCGGCGAGGGCGACGCCCTGTGCGTGGTTGCCCGCACTGGCCGCGACGACGTGGTCGCAGCCGCCGTCGTCGACGCACTGGCGGATCTTGTTGTACGCCCCGCGGGTCTTGAACGACCCCGTCCACTGGAGGTGTTCCATCTTCAGGTGGACCTCGCCGCCGGTCATCCCGTCGAGCGAGGTGCTGCGCTCGACGGGCGTGCGCTTGACCACCGACTCGTCGTCGAGGCGCTCGCGCGCCGCCTCGATGTCCTCGAATCGGACCGTGGGGGTCTCGTCTTCGGTGCTCATTGTCGGGGGTCGTCAGCGGAGCATCTTGTCCATGTCGGGGTCGAACAGCGGCTCGTCCCTGACCGTCGCGGGGTACTCTTCGCCCTCGTAGCGTATCGTCACCGAACACCCCGCCTCGGCGTACTCCGTCGGCAGGTAGGCGTAGACGATGCCGGCGTCGATAGTGTAGCCGTAGTCGGCCCGCGCCGAGTAGCCGACCACCTCGCCGTCGGCGAGGATAGGCGTGCCCGTATCGACCACCCGACCGGGGTCATCGAGGGTGATGGGGACGAGCTTCCGGTCGATGCCCGCCTCGCGGGCGCGTTCGAGGGCGTCCTTCCCGACGAAGTCTGTGTCCATGTCCACGGCGAAGCCGATGCCCGCCTCGTAGGGGTTGTACTCGGGTGTGACGTCGGTCCCCCACAGGCGGTAGCCCTTCTCCATGCTCGCCGAGTCCAACGCCTGCCAGCCCATCGGGACGATGTCGTGGTCAGCGCCGGCCTCCCCGATTTCCTCCCACAGCTGCGCGCCGTACTCCATGGGCGCGTACACCTCCCAGCCGAGCTCCCCGGCGTACGAGAGGCGCAGCATCGTCACGGGGATGCCGTTCAGGTACGTCTCCTCGACGGAGTAGAAGGGGAACTCGTCGTTCGAGAGGTCCGTCTCGACGAGGGGCTGGAGGACCGCCCGGGACTCGGGACCGAAGACGCCGACGCCGCTCAGGCTGGAGTCGTGGACGGTTATCGACACCGACCCGTCGTCGGGGGCGCGCTCGCGCACCCACCGGGAGTGGAGCGTCGCCGAGGACCCGCCGCCGGTAAAGAGGAGGAAGCGGTCGTCGGCGAGCCTGGAGACCGTCAGGTCCGCGAGGACGCCGCCGTCCTCGTTCAGCATGGCGGCATAGCGCATCCGGCCCGGCGAGACGTCCACGTCGTTCGTGAGCAGCCCCTGCAGGAACTCGCAGGCTCCCTCCCCCTCGACCTCGATACCGGTGAACGTCGTCATGTCCACCATCGCCACGCCGTCGCGGACGGCCTGGTGTTCGACGCCCTGCGCCTTCGACCAGCCCTCGCCGCGCCAGCCCTCCCGGTCGGGCACGTCGTACTCCTCCAGGAGCGCCTCGTTGGCCTCGTACCACTGGGGGACCTCCCAGCCCCCCGAGTCGTAGAACTCGGCGCCGAGTTCGGCCTGTTCGTCGTAGAACGGGCTGCGCCGCAGGCCGCGGTGGTCCCGGGGCTGTTCACGGGGGTGAATCAACTGGTACACCTCCCGGTACTGCTGGCCGCCCCGAGCACGGGCGTACTCGCGTGCACCGGCGTGAGACTGGAACCGGTCGAGGTGCGCGCCGGTGACGTCGATGGGGTCGCCGTCGAGTCTCGGGGTGCCCGTTTCCATCCACTCGGCGATGACGTTCCCCGCGCCGCCCGACTGGGTCACCCAGATGGCGAGCGCCCACCAGAGGCCGTCGGTGTCCTCCTGCTCGCCGAGGACCGGCATCCCGTCGGGGGTAAAGGAGAACATCCCGTTGATGCGGTAGTCGAACTCGCAGTCGCCCATCGCGGGGACGAGTTCGCGGGCCGCGTCGTAGGCCGTCTTGTCGTGGTCGGGATGGGTGTTCTCGTAGAAGTGTTCCTCCGTGAACTCCCGGACCGAGGGCATCTCCTCGGCTTCCGCCGGGTCCTCGATGTCCTCCGGGTCGACCAGCAGCGGTTCGTGGTTGTACGACCCGATGCCGTAGCACTCGCCGTGCTGGCGGAAATAGAGGGAATAGTCCTGGTGGCGGAGGATGGGCTGTTCGAGCTCGCGCTCCGCGCCGGCCAGCTCGTCGAGTTCGTCCGAGACGAGGTACTGGTGGGCACAGGGAACGAGGGGAACGTCGAAGTCCACCATCTCGCCGAACAGCGGTCCCCAGATGTTCGTCGCGACGAGCACCTCGTCGGCCTCGATTCGCCCCTCGTCGGTGACTACCGCGGTGACCGACCCGTCGGCTGTCTCGATGTCCTCGACGGTAGTGTGGCCGTAGAACTCGGCGGCGCCGCGGTCCATCGCATGCCGGGCCATCGCCTCGCTCGCGCTCACGGCGTCGGCCTTCCCGTCCGTGGGGACGTGGTAGCCGCCGTGGATGACCTCGCTGTCGAGTTGCGGTATCTCGGCTTCGACCTCCTCGGGCGAGAGGAGCTCGCCGTCCTCGATGCCGTAGGCCTGCCCCCACTCGCGCTTGCGCTTCAGGAAGTCCCAGCGTTCGGGCGTGTAGGCCACCTCGATGCCGCCACACCGGCGGTAGCTGTCGAGGTCCGTGTACAGCTCCTGGGTGTACTGTGCCATCCGGCTCATGAGCTTGTTCCCCGCCGTCTGGAAGACGAGCCCCGGCGCGTGGGAGGTCGAGCCCCCCGTCTCGAAGAGAGGCCCCTGGTCGACGACGACGATGTCCTCGCGGTCGCGTTCGCTCAGGTGGTAGGCGGCGCTACAGCCGACACAGCCGGCCCCGACGATGACGGTGCCCGCTTCCGACGGAAGCGTGCGCTCTGCTGCCATGCTTCGTGGTGTCCGTCACCCCCGCATAAGTCCCGGGGTGCCTCAGCTAACCCCTTCATACCCCGCGCCACGGACCGCCCGTAGACGGCGCCTTCCGGCGGTCTCGACGGCCTCCTCCGGGCCACTCTTATATGCATGTTCCACCTGCCACGAACCCTTTTTCCGTGTCATGAGTACCGTTCGCATATGACTCGCTGGAACGACGGGGTCGACGAGGTCAGCACCGTCAGTCCCGACATCACGGAGGAGACGAACGCCCTGCCCAACCGGTACTTCACCGACCCGGAGGTCCACGAGATGGAGAAGGAGAAGGTCTTCGGGGAGTACTGGGTGTACGCGGGCCACGCCAACTGCATCCCCGAGGAGGGGCAATTTTTCACCCGGACGGTCGGGGACCGACAGATAATCGTCCTGCGCGACCACGACGGGGAGGTGACGGCGTTCTACAACGTCTGTGCCCACCGTGGGTCGAAGATGGTCGACGACACTCCGATGAGCGACCCCGGTCACATGAGCCGCATCCGCTGTCCGTACCACCTCTGGACGTACGACCTGGACGGGGACCTGGCGAGCACGCCCAAGAGCTTCGAGGAACCGAGTCTCAACCCGGACCTGGAGGACGGCGACGTCCGGCCGCCGGATTCGGAACGGAACGGCCTCCTCTCGGTGCCGACCGCCCGCATCGGGCCGCTCGTGTTCGTGAACTTCTCGGACGACCCGATGCCCTTCGAGGAACAGGCCGGGGAGATGAAAGAGGAACTGGAGTCCCTCCCGCTGGGCGAGTACGAACACGCCCAGCGCATCGTCTCGGAGGTAGAGTGCAACTGGAAGACCTTCAGCGGGAACTACTCGGAGTGCGACCACTGTCAGGCCAACCACCAGGACTGGATCAAGGGCATCTCGCTCGACGAGTCCGAACTGGAGGTCCAGGACTACCACTGGGTGCTCCACTACACGCACGACGAGGGCGTCGACGACGAGATGCGCATCCACGATGAACACGAGGCGCAGTTCTACTACCTCTGGCCGAACTTCACGGTCAACATGTACGGCACCGCCGACGGCTACGGGACGTACATCATCGACCCCATCGACGAGGGGCGCTTCCAGCTCGTCGCGGACTACTACTTCCGGGACGCCGACCTGAGCGAGGAGGAACGGGAGTTCATCCGCACGAGCCGCCAGCTCCAGGAGGAGGACTTCGAACTCGTCGAGCGCCAGTACGAGGGCCAGCGGATGGAGGCACTCGCACAGGCCCAGCTCGGCCCGAACGAGCATACGGTCCACAAGCTCCACCGGCTGGCACAGGAGGCGTACAACGCCTGATGTGCCCATGAGCGAGCAAGGGTCGGAGCGAGCGTTCGTCGTCGCCTGCGAGGACTGCGGGGTGGAGCGACGCACCGACGACCCCAACGAGCCGGCGGCGTTCTACCGCCGCCACAGCGCCGCCACCGGCCACGACGTCGTCTGGAAGCGGGCGACCGCGGAGCCCCTCGACGCCATCGACGTGCCCACCGACGCCGACCTGAAGACGGTCGTTCGGGCTCTCGACGACCACTACGAGGAGGGGGTCCCCGTCGGCGTCATCGCCGCCGCGATGGCCGACCGCGGGGCGACGATGGGCGAGACGTTCGCGGCGATACACGACCTCCGGATGTCCGGCGGGCTGTACGAACCGCGCGACGACCACCTCCGGCCGTTCTAGCCGTCGGTCGGCTCCTCCAGCGTCGTCTCGATGAGCCGCTCGGTCCCCCGCCGGATGCGACCGCCGACGGCCGTCGGCGAGATGTCCAGTTCCGCGGCGAGTTCCTCCAGCGACGTCTCGCGGGGTTCGCTGAAGTACCCTCGCCGGTAGGCCGTCGTCAGCGCCACCTCCTGTGCGTCCGTCAGCCCCGTCGCGCCCCCGATGGACCAGTCGTCCTGCCGGTAGAGCTGCCGCAGTTCGAAGGTGATGCCCTCGTCCCGGCAGAACTCCCAGATGTCGGTGAGCGCCGAGCGGTCGGGCAGCTGCAGGCGCAGCGCCCACCCCCGTGACTCGCTGGAGGCCTCCAGCATCAGGCCGCCCACCTCGGCGGTCTTCGGCGCGAGCACCTTCGCCTCCTCGGAGTGACAGAGCCGGTAGATGCGCGCGGTGTCGGACTCCGAGACCAGCAGCCACTCGTCGACGGTGTGGTCGTCGTCGAGTGCGGCCTCGAACGACTCGAATCCGGCGGTGTCCGTCTCCACGAGGAAGAAGAACATCCCCGTCTCGGCGTCGGTTCCCGACTGGGGGACGACCTGCACCGCCGCGGACGGGACCGCCTCGATGGTGGGTGCGAGCGCGAGGTCCGGGTGGGTGATGCTCACCTCGGCGATGACGTTCATAGGACGGGGTGGACCGGGTCGGCCGGGCCGTCCGTCCGTGGCATCTCGCTTCTCCCCGTCCGGTCCCGTCCGATATCACTCGGCGGGTCCGAGGGCATCTCCCTCGCCCCCTCCGCGTCCCCGACCGACGATACCCGGGTCACGACACGCTCGACGACTGCGCTATGCGTGTTCATTGCTATCAATGTGTTCGCGACCGCGACCGTAAGTATTGTGTCGTATTAGATGAGGTCACTATCCCACGACTGGTCTACGCACGACAACCCCGTACTGGCGAACTCCTCTACAGGAGAACGGAACGTGCCGACGAGTGTCGTCCGGACGCGGGAGACACACCCCGATGCTGTCCGCGGGACTCGTTCCCCCCAACCCCGTTTTCACACGAGCGTCAACACGCCGTCCGTGTACGTCAGTCGCGACCCGTCGTAGCGGACGATAGCCTCCGACCCGACGACCTCGAGGGCGGTGCCGTCGTACTCGACGCCTACCGGTCGGGCGACGTCGACTTCCCCCTCGACCACCGTCAGGAAGAGCCGGTCGCTCCCGTAGGCCACCTCCGGGCCCGACTCGGCGACGCCGTCGGCGGTCCCGCTCCCGCGGAGGGTCGCCTCCGCGCCGTCGACGTGCAGGTCGACCCGTTCGTCCTCGACGGCCAGCGTGAGGTCGTAGCGGTCCCCGCTCCCGACGAGTCTGACTCGGGCACTGCCGTCGGCACGTACCCCAGAGCGTCGTCGTCGAGGGCGACGTGGACCGCCCCGCCGTCGGGGACGACGGCGCTCGCGTCCGGTCCGAGAGGTAGCCCGTCGGACCGTGGCGGTGAGGGAGCCGCCTCCGCCCGCGCGGTGCCCGCGAGGGCGAGGACCGATGCGATGCCGCCGAGGAACGTCCGCCGACGCGTGGTCCGAGACATGAGCTACACCGTATCACGGGTTCGAAAGAGCGACCCGACAAGTGGTCAGGTGGTGCCGCAGTTCGACGCGATCGCCCCTCGTCTCGAAGGACACCCCCTCGAAGTCGAACTCGCCGTCCCTGCCGCCGTTCCGTCGCTCGTAATCGACGCGGTCGCTACTCTGGGCGACCACCCCGAGAACGCCGGGGCCAACGCAGTCAGCGTCGACCCGGCGGCGAACAGGTACTGCCGTCTGCTGAAGCCTGCCATGTCGCTTACCGCTAGAACGTTCGCGCGGCCGGGGAAGTACTATTTCGTAACTGATAGGTAACGAACGAACCCGAAGGGTCCACGGTTCCCGAGGCTCGTTGGTGTGGCATACGGAAAACGAACCGCTGACATATCGGTCCTGAAGATATCGACGTTCCGCGTCGCGCCGGAGCGATACGCCCGTCGTCTAGCGGTTCCCGGAGCTGTCGGCCGGCAGGCCAGTCTCCGAGCGTCGACGGTACCGAGCATCGACGGTACAGCGCTCACCTCCGCCGCGTGACCGGGAATTCCCGCCGATGGGGCCGGACCTAGAGGGCAGCCATGCGCAGGGGCAAACCACATTGGGGGCGGCTACCAGCACAGTAACAAGACGACATGACGGATAGCTCCGAGGACGTGGCGGCCGGTGCCTCCGGTTCGGTGGACGA
This sequence comes from uncultured Halobacteriales archaeon, assembly GCA_964474395.1. Taxonomy (GTDB): domain Archaea; phylum Halobacteriota; class Halobacteria; order Halobacteriales; family Haloarculaceae; genus Halomarina. The sequence goes on along the minus strand of CAYYSW010000018.1, from coordinate 9,735 downwards.
CCTGCTCGTCGTCTCGAACCGTCAGCCCTACCGCCACTACTACGAGGACGGGGAGGTGGCCGTCGACCGACCGGCCGGCGGCCTGACGGCCGGGTTAGACCCGGTGATGCAGCGTACCAACGGAACGTGGGTCGCGTGGGGTGACCGCGAGGCCGACCGGGAGGTCACCGACGACGACGGGATGGTCCGCCTCCCGCCCGAGAAGGAGTCCTACGCGCTCAAGCGCATCTGGCTCTCCGAGGACGCCGTCGAGGGGTACTACTACGGCTACTCGAACCGCGTGCTCTGGCCGCTCTGTCACGGCGGGACGTGGCTCACCGAGTACGCCCAGCAGTACTGGGACAGCTACCAGCAGGTGAACGAGCAGTTCGCCGACGCGGTGGTCGAACACGCGAACGCGGACTCGACGGTGTGGTTCCAGGACTACCACTTCGCGCTCGCCCCCCGGCAGGTCCGCGAGGCGACCGACGCCTTCCTCATGCACTTCTGGCACATCACCTGGCCCGGCGCCGACACCTTCCGGGCGTGCCCCCAGCGCGAGGCGTTGCTCGACGGGTTGCTGGGCAACGACCTGCTCGGCTTCCACGTCGAGCGCTACTGCCGGAACTTCCTCGACTGCGTCGAGGACGCCTTCGAGGACGCCTTCATCGACCGGGAGGGCGGGCGGGTCCGCTACAAGGACCACACTACCACCGTCGCCGCCTTCCCGATGGGTATCGACTACGAGGCCACCGAGGACGCCGCCCGGCGTGCCGACGGCGAACACTGGCGCGCGTTCCGCGAGGACCGGGACATCGACGACGACACCAGCGTCGTCCTCGGCGTGGACCGCCTCGACTACACGAAGGGCATCGTCGAGCGACTGGAGGCCCTCGAACGACTCTTCGAGACCCGCCCCGAGTGGCGTGAGAACCTCGTCTACGTCCAGAAGGCCGACGAGAGCCGGTCGCTCATCCCCGAGTACCAGAACCTCCAGCAGAACGTGGCGAAGGCCGTCGAACGCATCGACGAGCGCTTCGGCACCGACGACTGGGTGCCCGTCGTCTACACCACTGACTGGTTTACCCAGGAGGAACTGGCGGACCTCTACCGCCACAGCGACGCCATGCTCGTAAGCGCCCTGCGCGACGGCATGAACCTCGTCGCCAAGGAGTACGTCGCCGCCCAGCTCGACGAGGACGGCGTCCTCGTCCTCTCGAACCAGGTCGGCGCCCACGACGAACTCGGCGAGCACGCCGTCTCGTTCAACCCCTACGACACCGACGCCTTCGCCGAGACGATACACCGTTCGCTCACGATGGACGAGAGCGAGCGGCGAGAACGGATGCGCGCGCTCCGCGAGATGGTCGCGGAGAACGACCTCTACGCGTGGATGGACGACATCTTCGCCACCGCACGCGACCTGCGCGGGCGCGACGAGGAGTAGGTCGGCCGTTCGTCAGCCGAACTCCACCTCGAAGCCGTCGACGTCGAATTCGATGCCGTCCGCGGTGGCGACGCCGGGGGCGACCGACAGCGCAGCGAGCGCTGTGCCGGCGGTCAACAGGTATCGCTGTCCCGTGTACCCTGACATTGCCACTCACCTACGCCGGTAAGTGGAGCGCCGTGTGGATCGCGTAGTAAGTAACCCCGGGGATGCGCGGGTCGGAAAGGTACGAAAAGTGCTGACGAGTGAGGGCGCCCGGACTCAGTCGCCGCCCTGTTCCTCGAAGGGTGGGCGGGCGCTCTCGGGTTCGTCGCCCGGGCGCGTGATGAGGTTCTCGCGGCCGATGCTTATCTTTCGTATCTCGCCGTCGGACTCCATCTTCGAGAGGAGTCGCGACACCTTCGACTTCGACCAGTCGGTCTGGGCGACGATGTCGGACTGTTTCAGCCGGCCGCCCCCCTCGTCGAGCATCTGGCGGACGCGGTCCTCGTTGGTCATCGGCGAGGGCGCGTCGGTCGGTTCCCCGCCGGGCGGACCGCCGGGACCGTCGGCGCCGTGGTCCGTCGGCTCGTCCCCGCCGCCCCCGGTCCGGGAGCGGCCGACCCAGATGACCCCCCCGATGACGAGGGCGTAGAGGGCGAGCAACCCGCCGACCAGCACCATGTCGTCGAGTTGCAGGCCGCTGTTCCCCGGCGGCGCCTGCCCCTCGCTCGGGTCCGTCCCCGCCTCTATCTCCTCGGGGTCGCTAACCCCGTCGCCGTCGGTGTCCTGCGAGGTCGGGTCCGTGCCGTACTCGTTTATCTCGGCGCCGTCGTTGAGGCCGTCGCCGTCCGTATCGACGTTGCTCGCGTTGGTCTCGTAGCCCGTCTCGCCGTTGATCTCCTGGCTGTCGGTGAGGCCGTCGCCGTCGGTGTCCTTCGAGGCGGGGTTCGTCCCGTAGACGTTCACCTCCTGGCCGTCGGTGAGGCCGTCGCCGTCCGAATCCTCCTCGGTCGGGTTCGTGTTGTAGACGTTGATCTCCTGGCCGTCCTCCAGTCCGTCGCCGTCGGTGTCCTCCGCGGTCGGGTCGGTGCCGTAGGAGGTCTGTTCGGCACCGTCCGTGAGGCCGTCGCCGTCCGTGTCGGGCTCCGTGGGGTTGGTCTCGTAACCGTCGTCGGTACTGAGTTCGACCCCGTCGCTGAGTCCGTCGCCGTCCGTATCCGTGTTGGTGGCGTTCGTCCCGAGCTGGTTGACCTCGCGGCCGTCGCTGAGCCCGTCGCCGTCCGTGTCGGCTACCCGGAGGCTGGTGCCGCGCTGGAACTCGTCGCGGTTGCCCAGCCCGTCGTCGTCGAAGTCACCGCCGGCCGGGAGGACCTGCAACTGCCGGGTCGCGGTGTCGAGCGGTTCGCCCGAACCGTTCGAGAGGTTCACCGTGAGCGTCTGCTGGCCGGTAGCGTTGGATGGCCACTCCTGGAGCGAGAGTGTCACCGTCTGGGTCTCTCCGGAACCGGTAATCGTCCGACACCCCAGTTCGGTGGCGCTCTCGCCGCTGCCGACCTGCGCGCAGACCTCGTAACTGCCCTCCCCCGCGTCGAGCGTGACGTCGAGCCGCTGGGACTGCCACCCGGCGAGGTAGGTGACACCCTGGTCGGCACCGACGACCCCGTCGCCGGAGAACGACACCCCCTGGATGGCGGCGCCCTGTGCCGCGACGGCGACGCCGGCCACACAGAGGAGCAGACAGACGGCGACGGCCAACAGACGGCCGGCCGGCCGAGCAGGAGGGCGAGACATGCTGTAACCTCCCCTTAATCGTCCCCCATCATAGTCCTTTTTTGTCGGCATCGAAGAGAGACTGGCGGCCGAACCCTCCGATGTCGGGCGACTAACCCCGGTTTCACCGATGAAACGGTCTGCAACGGTGTCGGTCATCCCTCGCAATCATCGGGACGACTCTGCGGCTTTATCCATGTCCCTCCAGTTGACCCGGATGCACATGAGATCGACCACACGGACGGTTCTCGCCACGCTGCTCGTGGCAGGACTGCTCGTCGTTGCTGGCTGTGCGGGCCCGAGCGGTGGGAACAACACGACCAACGCCACGGACGCGAGTGGCGAGGAGACGACCATGGCCGAGGAGCCGACGGCCGAGGAGACGACCTCGGAGGAGACCACCATGGCCGAGGAGACGACCTCGGAGGAGACGACCACGGAAGGTAACATGACCGACGGCAACATGACCGACGGCAACATGACCGACGGCAACATGACCGACGGCAACATGACGGACAACGCGACCGCGAACGCCTCGGCGTAAACCGACGTCCGTACCGACGCTGATCCCGTTTTTTAGTACGCTACCACCCGGTAGCGGCGGCGCCGGTCACTCCCCGCGTTCGAGTCGTGCGCCCGTCCGTTCCGGGAGACCGGCGGCCACGACGTCGCCCTGCACGCGTTCGACGTCGTACGCCACGCGGTGTTCCTCGACCGACGGCCGACCCTCGTCCTCGATGTCGAGCACCGCGAACGCCGCCCGGGGGTCGCCGTCGCGCGGTTGGCCGACGCTCCCGGGGTTGACGACGAGCGTCCCCTCGACCCGCTCGTGGTGCTGGACGTGCGTGTGGCCGAGCACGAGGACCCGTTCGTCCCCGAGATGCGGGCCGAGGGCGGCGAACCCCGACGGCATGACGTAGCGGTCGAGGTCGGTGGGGTGGCTGTGGACGACCCGGACCTGCCCGTCGAGGACGGTCCGGGACTCCGGGAGGCCGGCGAGCCACGCCCGCTGGTCCTCGTCGAGCCGCTCGCGTGCGTGACGCAGGCCCGCGTGTGCCATCTCGTTGTGCCGGTAGCGTTCCGGCGTCTCGACGGCCCGGTCGTGGTTCCCCTGGACCGTCGGCCAGCCCGCCTCCCGCACCGTCTCGACGCACTCGCGGGGGTGAGGGTTGTAGCCGACGACGTCGCCCGCACAGAGCGTCCTGTCGACGCGCGGCATCGCATCGCGGACGGCTTCGAGAGCGACGGCGTTCGCGTGGATGTCGGAGACGAGTCCGATTCGCATACCGCCCCTTCCAGCGGGAGGACAATCAGCCTACGGCCCACCCCCGGCGCCGGGGTTTTTCCTCCGTGGCGACCCGCGTGAGCGTATGGGCTACACGTGGCAGTACTACGACCTCGTCCTGCTCGGCGTCGGCGCGAGCGTCGCGACCGGCGTCGGCGTCGGCTTCCTCACCCCGGTTGCCCCCACGACGGCGGTCATCACCGCCTGCCTGTTCGCGGCGGTGCTCATCGGCCACGGCCTGTTCGTCAACGGCCCGGTCGACGACGTGGCGGACCTCGGCGAGGAGGTAGAGGCGCTCAACTGACCGCGTCCGGGGGATGAACGTTTAACCGGGGGCGCCCGCTACCCCGTCTGTGAACCGCGAACGCCTCGCACCCGTCGTCCTCGCCCTCCTCGCGGTACTGGCGCTGGCCGGGGCCGCCGCGACGCTCGACTCCGCCCGGAGCGGGTCGCTCGCCGGTGACGGCGACGGTACCGGCCTCGGCGACAGCGACGCCCGCTCGATAGACCTCGGCGCACCCCCCTCCCCCGAGGACCCGGTCCCCGCGGCCGGCGTCCCCGAACTCCTCGGCCTCCTGTTCGCCGCCGCCGTCGTCATCGGCGTCCTCGCCGCAGTCGTCCGGGTCTACCGCGAGGGCCTCCCGGCGCTCAAGCGACTCGTGGCGCTGGTCGTCCCCATCGCTATCGTCCTCGTCCTGCTGTACTTCCTCCTCCTCGGCGGCGTCGGCGCCCCGACCGGGGAGCAGGGCATCGGGGCCAGCGAGAAGCCGCTGCTGCCCGGGGGCGGGTCGAGCGGGGCCGACGGGTCGACCGGCGAGGCCGTCGCCACGTCGCCGCCGCTGGCCGCCGTCGCGCTCCTCGCCGTCGTCCTCCTCGGGGCCCTCGTGGTCGTCGTCCGGGCCACCGGCGACGGCGAGGCCGACCCGCTCGCGGACGGTGACCCCGGCCCCGACGACCCGACCCCGCGGGCGGCGGCCGTCGGCGAGGCCGCCGGTCGCGCCGCCGACCGTATCGAGGGGGAGTCGACCTTCGAGAACGCCGTCTACCGCGCCTGGCGGGAGATGACCGACCCCCTCGACCTCCCCCGGGAGACGAGCACTCCCGGCGAGTTCGCCGCCGCCGCCGTCGACGCCGGGATGCGCCCCGAGGAGGTCGAGGAACTGACCGGGCTGTTCGAGGCGACGCGCTACGGCGGCGTCGCGCCCGACGGGGACCGCGAACGACGCGCCGTCGACGCCCTCCGACGCATCGAACGCGAGTACGGCGAGGGGCGCTGATGCGGCGACTCGCCGCCATCGGCGCGCTGGTGGCCGTCCTCGGGCTGGTCGCCGTGGTCGCCCCGGACCTCCTCGGCAACCCGCTTCCCTCGGCGTTCGTCGCCGTCGTCGGCGTCCTCGCGCTCCTGGGCGGTCTCCGAATCGGACTGGGTCGGTACGCCGACCGCCACGAGCCACCCCTCCCGACGCCGGAGTGCCGCCGGTCGGCGACGGTCCCGGGCGACGACTTCGAGGCGACCCTCTCGCGGGCCTCCCGCCGGGGGCGCGTCGGCGGGGCCTACGACCGCGACCAGTTGCGCGACCGCCTCAGGGCCACCGCCGTCGATGTGCTGGTCCGCTACGACGGGAACTCCCGGGCGGAGGCGAGCGAGCGTCTCGCGGCCGGGACGTGGACCGACGACCGGCTGGCGGCGGCCTTCTTCGCCGACGAGGAGCTCACGCCGTCGCTGACCGATCGCGTCCGCTTTGCCGTGACCAGCGACTCGGCGTTCCGCCGGCAGGCCGCCCACGCGGTCGCGGCTCTCGACGGGCGGGTCGCGGGGGGCCGGTAGGTGGTCGACCTCCCGCTCACCAGACGGACCGGCCACTGGTCGGGCGTCAACGCCGCCGCGCTGGTCGTCGCGGGCGCGGGCGTCCTCCTCGGGCGACCGGGGCTCGTCCTCGCCGGCGTCGTCGCCGTCGGTCTCGCCGCCTACGCCGGCGCCGGGACGCCCCCCGAGGTGCGCCTCGGCGTCGAGCGCACCCTCTCGACGACGACCCCCGACCGCGACGAGGTCGTCGCGGTGCGCGTCGCCGTGACCAACGAGGGCGAGTCGCTGCTCCCGGACCTCCGGGTCGTCGACGGCGTCCCCGCCGGCCTCGCCGTCGAGGACGGCTCGCCCCGTCACGCGACGGCGCTGCGGCCGGGCAAGACAGCCCGCTTTTCCTATACGGTCCGGGCCGAGCGCGGGGTCCACCCCTTCGACCCCGCTTATGTCGTCGCGCGGGACGCCAGCGGGTCGAGCGAGCGCCGCATCGAGGTCGGTAGCGACGACGAACTGCGCTGTGTCCCGCCGCTCCCCGAGCCCGTCTCCGTCCCCCTGCGGGCGACCGCCTCGGGAATCACCGGCGAGACGGCCGTCGACGAGGGCGGTCCCGGGACGGCCTTCTACGCCGTCCGCGAGTACCGCCGCGGCGACCCGCCCAACCGCATCGACTGGAACCGGGCGGCCCGGACGGGGCAGTTCTCGACCGTCGAGTTCCAGCGGGAGCGCTCGGCGAGCGTCGTCGTCCTCGTGGATGCCCGCGAGGCGTCGTACGTGGCCCCCGCCGCCACCGACCCGCCGGCGGTCGAACACTGCCTGGAGGCCGCAGGGTCGGTGTTCGAGGGGCGTCGGCTCGCGGGCGACCGGGTGGGACTGGCCGCCCTCGCCCCCGAGGTGTGCTGGCTCGCGCCGGCGGCCGGCGAGGACCACCGTCTCATCGCTCGCGAGACGCTCGCCACCCACCCGGCGCTGGCCCCGACCGCCCCCGAGGAGCCCTTCTTCGGGACGCTCCGCCTCGCACAGCTCCGGCGACGGCTCCCCGCCAACGCGCAGGTGGTGTTCTGTACGCCGCTCGTCGACGACTACCCGGTCCGGGTCGCCCGGCGACTCGACGCCGCCGGCAACCGCGTCACCGTCGTCGCGCCCGACCCGACGGGGGGCGAGTCGAGCGGCCGACGCCTCGCACGCGTCGAGCGCTCGCTGCGCTGTTCGACGCTCCGCGAGGTGGGCATCCCCGTCGTCGACTGGGGGGAGGACTCGCTGCGCGCGACGGTCGCCAACGCGGTCCGGCGGTGGTCGGCGTGAGCGACGAAGCGGGAGTCGAGGGAATCGACCGCCGCCCCGCCCGCCCGACCGTCGCCGTCGTCGGCGCCCTCGCGTTCGTCGCGCTCCTCCCGCTCGCGTTGGTGCCGACGGCGCTCGCCGTCGGTGTCCCCGGTGCCGCCCTCGTCGTCGTCGGGACGGCAGCAGGCTCCGACCGGGCGGCGACGGCCGGCCTGCTCGGTCTCCTCGGCGGGGTGGTCGTCTCCGGGCTGGCCGGCGTCGCCCCCGTCGTGGTGCTCGTCGAGATGGTGGCGGCACTGGTCGCGTGGGACGCCGCGGTCCAGGCCATCGGCCTCGGACGGATGCTCGGCCGCGAGGCGGGGGTCCGCCGGGCGCTCGTCGTCCACGTCGCCTCGTCGGCGGGGGTCGCCGCCCTCGTCGCGGCGTTCGGCTACGTCGCCTTCCGGCTCGTCGGCGGCGAGCAACCGGTCACGGCGCTCGTCCTCCTCCTGTTCGGCGGCGTCGTGCTGGCGGCGACGCTCAGGGCGTAGCCGACCGTGACGCCTCCGACTCCGCCCCGGCTTTCGCTAGCGTGCCGACACTTTTCGCCCCTCCTCCGAGAACTCCCACGCGATGGTTCCACACGCCACCCGCGCCACCCGAATCCGGAGGCGGCGCCGATGAGCGACGTGCGACTGGGCTTTACGCTCTCCAGCGAGGAGTTCGACGCGAACGCGCTGGTCGAACAGGCGGCGCGCGCCGAGGAGGCGGGCTTCGACTTCCTCTCGGTCTCCGACCACTTCCACCCGTGGGTGAGCGCGCAGGGCGAGTCGCCGTTCGTCTGGAGCACGCTCGGCGGCGTCGCGGCCGTCACCGACGACATCGAGGTGGGCGTCGGCGTCACCGCCCCCATCATGCGAATCCACCCGGTGAACGTCGCCCACGCGACGGCCACCGTCGCCGACATGTTCGACGGTCGGTTCACCGTCGGCGTCGGCACCGGCGAACTGCTCAACGAGCACGTCACCGGCGAGCACTGGCCCGAACACGCCGTCAGACTGGAGATGCTGGAGGAGGCCGTCGAGGTCATCCGGAAACTGTGGGACGGCGGGCAGACGAGCCACCACGGCGAGTTCTACGACGTCCAGAACGCCCGCCTGTTCACCCTGCCCGACGAGACGCCCCCTCACTGCGTCTCGGCGTTCGGGCCGCGGGCGGCCGCCGCGGCCGCCGACTTCGGTGACGGCCTCTGGTCCGTCGGACCACAGGACGTCATCGACACCTGGGCGGAACGGGGCGGCGAGGGGCCGCGGTACACGCAGCTTCACGCCTGTGTCGCCGACAGCGAGGAGGAGGCCGTCCGGACGGTCCACGAGCGGTGGCCGAACGACGCGCTCCCGGGCGAGCTGTCGGCGGAACTCCCGACGACGGCGCACTTCGAGCAGGCCTGTGGGATGGTCGAGGAGGAGGACATCCGCGAGAGCAGCATCGACATGGGACGGGACGCCGACGCCCACATCGAGAGCATCCAGCAGTGCATCGAGGCGGGCTACGACCACGTCTACGTCCACCAGATCGGCGACGACCAGGAGACAGCGATGGAGTTCTACGAGTCCGAGGTCCTCCCCTCGTTCCGGTGATCAGACCGTCGGCACCGTCACCGTGTCGAGGGCGTCCTCGACGACGGCCCGCTTCCCGACGTTCTCGACCTTCGCGTCCGGCGTCAGCACGATGCGGTGGACGAGGACGGGCCCCGCGACGTCTTTGATGTCGTCGGGCGTGACGAACGACCGCTCGCGGAGGACGGCCCGTGCTCGGGCCGCCTCGAAGAGTCGCTGGGTCCCCCGCGGGGAGACGCCAACCTCCACGCGCCGGTCGTCGCGGGTCTCCCGGGCGATATCGGCCATGTACCCCAGCAGGTCGTCCTCGACGCGGACGCGCTCCGGGACCTCGCGGAGCGCGGCGACCCGTTCGGGCGAGAGGACGGCCCCCACGTCGGGACTGCGCGTCTCGCGGCCCGCCCGCCGGCGGAGCAGTTCGACCTCGCCGTCGCGGTCGGGGTAGCCGATGGACGTCTTCACGACGAAGCGGTCCACCTGCGCCTCCGGCAGGGGGAAGGTGCCCTCCTGTTCGACCGGATTCTGTGTCGCGATGACGAAGAAGGGTTCCGGGAGCTCGCGGGTGTCGCCGTCGACGGTGACCTGTCCC
>CAYYSW010000017.1:0-16813 GCA_964474395.1 uncultured Halobacteriales archaeon | reverse complement strand
TATCTATTCGCGAGTTCAAGTATCGTTCACACAACACTCATGTCCGCCATCACGACCACCGGGCTGACGAAGTACTACGGCGACGTCCGGGGCGTCGAGGACCTCTCCTTCGAGGTGCGGGAAGGCGAGGTGTTCGGCTTCCTCGGGCCGAACGGCGCCGGCAAGACGACGACCATCCGCACGCTGATGGGCTTCCTGTCGCCGACCGGCGGGACCGCGACGGTCCTCGGGGCGGACATCACCGACAGCGAGGCACTCCGCGAGGCACGGGCGCGCGTCGGCTACCTGCCGAGCGAGCCCGGGTTCGACGAGGGGGTCACCGGCCGACGGCTCCTGGAGTACCACGGTGCCCTCCGCGGTGACGTGCGGAGCGGGGAACTCCTCGAACTGTTCGACCCACCCCTCGACCGGAAGGTCGGCGAGTACTCCCGCGGGAACAGGCAGATGCTCGCCATCGTCCTCGCGTTCATGCACGACCCGGACCTCGTCGTCATGGACGAACCGACCTCGGGGCTGGACCCGCTCAAGCAGGACCGCTTTCTCGAGTTCGTCCGGGCCGAACAGGACCGCGGGAAGACGTTCTTCTTCTCCTCGCACATCCTGAGCGAGGTCCGGAAGGTCTGCGACCGGGTGGGCATCATCCGTGACGGCCGGCTGGTCGAACTGGAGGACGTCGACTCCCTGCTCGACCGGACGGGCAAGACGGTCCGGGCGCGCGTCGGCGGGCCGGTGAGCGCCGAGGCGTTCGACATCGAGGGCGCACACGGGGTGAGCGTGAGCGGAAGCGGGACTTCCGCGGGCCAACCGGAACCGCGCGGCCGTTCCGCTGACGGACGGGAGGACGCCGCCGCCGTCTCGTTCACCTACACCGGGCCGTACGAACCGCTCCTGCGCCACCTGCTCGGGTACGACCTGTACGACCTCACTATCGAGGAGGCACCCCTCGAGGACGTCTTCATGCGCTTCTACGGCGAGGACGACGCCGAGTCGGTCGTCGAACGTGTCGAGTCGGGGCGGGGCGCGACACGGGACGCGGAGGCGGCCGATGTTTGAGACGGCCCGCTACGAGTCCGAGCGGCGACTCCCCGGAGCGGCCGTCGTCACCCTCGGCCTGTCGGCGCTGGCGGCGATGATGGTCCTCATCGCGCCCGGGCTGCTCGACCAGTTCGACGTCGAGGAGCTGAGCGCCGCGTTCCCGCCGGAGCTGGTCGAGGCGATGCGGCTGGAGGTCATCGGGTCCATCGAGGGGTTCCTCGCGCTCGAACTGTACTGGTTCGGCTGGCTCATGGTGCTCGGCGTCTACGTCGCCTACAGCGCCGCCGGTGACATCGCGGGCGACGTCGAGGACGGGACGATGGACACCCTGCTCGCCGCGCCCGTCTCGCGGTGGGCCGTCCTCGGCGAGAAGTTCCTCTCGCTTGCCGTCCCGATCCTCGTCGCCAACGTCGTCGTCCTCCTCGTCGTCTACGCCGGCACCCGGTTCGTCGGCGAACCCGTCGCCGCGGCCGACCTCGTGGCGGTCCACGCGCTCTCGATACCGTACCTCCTGTTCTGGGGAGCCTTCGGGACCCTCGCCTCGGTCGTCGCGCCGCGGCGCGTCGTCGCGGAGGGCGTCGCCGCCGGGACCCTCGTCGCGACGTTCCTCCTCGAGACCGTCGCGGACGGGACGGGCCTCGACTGGCTTGGGACGCTCTCGCCGACCCGCTACTACGACCCCGTCGCGGTGCTGACCGCGAGCGAGTACGACCTCGTGGGCGCGGGCGTGTTGCTCGCGGCCGCCGGGGTCCTGCTCCTCGCGGGCGGCGCGCTGTTCGCACGGAGGGACGTCTGATGGGCACCGAGGCACGAACGAGGAGCGTCGAGAAGAGCGAGCGGGCGACGAACGCGACGCTCGCCGTCGCCCGGTTCGAAGGCGAGCGGCGGCTCCGGACGACAGGCGTCCTCGTCGCCGTCTTCGTGCTGTTCGGCGCGATGTTCGTCGCGCTGGCGCCGAACCTCGTCGCGACGGGCGCGTACGACGACATCATCGCCTCGATGCCGCCGGCGCTCAACGCGCTCCTCGGGTTCGAGGACTTCAGTTCGGTCGAGGGGTTCCTCTCCGGCGAGTACTACACCTTCACGTGGGTCGTCGGGCTAAGCGCGTACCTCGCGTACAGCGCCGCCGGGAGCGTCGCCGGCGACCTCAAGCGCGACCGGATGGACACCCTGCTCGCCGCGCCCGTCTCGCGGACGAGCGTCCTCCTCGGGAAGTACCTCTCGCTGCTCGTGCCCATCGCCGTGCTGAACGTCGTCGTCCCCCTCGCGCTGTACGCGGGGACCGTCCTCATCGACGACCCCGTCCCCCTGACCGACCTCGCGGTGCTCCACGCGCTCTCGATACCCTACCTGCTGTGCTGGGGGGCCGTGGGCCTCCTGCTCGGCGTCGTCGTCCGTCGGGGGCGCACGGCGGGCCGGGCCGCGCTCGGCGCCGTCCTCGCGGCGTGGCTGGTCGAGGCGTTCGTCGTCGGCACCGACGTCGAGTGGCTCGGCGCGCTCTCGCCGATGCGCTACTTCGAGCCGTCGGCGGTGCTCGTCGACGGGACGTACGACGTCGCTGGGGCGGGCCTCCTGCTGGCCGTCGCCGTCGCCTGTGTGGTCCTCGCCCGGGCGCGCTTCGTGGGGACGGACCTGTGACCCCGGGGATCGATGCCGGAAGCGAACCAGCAGCGTCATCGGCCCGACGGCCGGAGGAGGGGTAGATGCGGACCTTCAGTGACAGCGAGCGGGCGCGAATCCACCGGCAGATACGGGAGACGGGCCGCGAGCTGTTCGCCCGGTACGGCCTCCGGAAGACGACCATCGCGGAGCTCACCGACCCGGCGGACATCGCCGCGAGCACGTTCTACCAGTTCTACGACTCGAAGGAGGAACTGTACCTCGAACTGCTGGAGGAGGAGGGCGAGGCGATAGCCGACCGGGTCATCGGCGAGTCCTTCGAGCGCTACGACGACCCCGCATCGGCCATCGAGGCGTTCCTGCTCGCCGTCATGGAAGAGATAGAGACGAACCCGCTGGTCCACCAGCTCGTCGTCGGCGACGAACTGGACCAGCTGCGCGCCGAGTTCTCCGAGGCGGAACTCGCGGCCGAACGCGACCGCGACGTCGCGTACTTCCTCCCCTACGTCGAAGCGTGGTACGAGGCCGGACGGGTGGTCGGTCCCTCGCCGGGGGTGGTCGCCCACGCCATCCGATCGGTGACGCTGCTCACCCTCCACGAGGACGACGTCCCGCTGTACGACGACGTGAAGGAGACGCTCGTCGCGGCCGTCGCGCGTGGACTGGCCGACACGCGGGGAGACGAGGAACGAACGCGGGACCGACCCGGTGGGAGCGGGTGACGGTACGGACGACGGGTCCGCCCGACCGGCAGCGTCCACCCGGCCCGTCGCCGGTCAACCGCCAGTGCCCTCGTCCGCGGGTGGCTCCACGTTTATCCTCGGTCGGGACGAACGTATCACGATGAGCAACGCTCGGCTGTCCCTCCCGCTCACCGAACACCACCAGCGACTGGCGAGTCGGGGGATGCAAGTCGGCATCGCCCTCATGCTCGCTCTCGGGCTGGTCACGCGGAACGTGAGCGTCATCGTCAACGCGTCGTTCGCGCTGGCGGCCACCGCCCTCCCCGCCGTATTGCGTCGGGACTACCGCCTCCCGCTGAACGCCGGCCTCACGCTGTGGATAACCTCCGCGCTGTTTCTCCACACGCTGGGGATGTTCGGCCTCTACGACGACTACTGGTGGTGGGACCACATGACCCACACCCTCTCGGCGACCATCATCGCCGCCGCCGGCTACGTCACCGCGCGTGCCGTCGACGTCCACTCCGAGGACATCTACCTCCCACCCCAGTTCCTGTTCGTCTACATCGTGCTGTTCACGCTCGCCCTCGGGGTGGTCTGGGAGGTCCTCGAGTTCGCCGTGCGCGTCGGCGCCGACGTGCTCGGCTTCGACCCCGTACTCATCCAGTACGGCCTCTCGGACTCGCTGCTGGACCTCGTCTTCGACACCGTGGGCGCGCTCCTCGTCGGCCTGTTCGGTGCCGGCGTCTTCGGCGACCTCGCGTCGACGCTCGCCAGGCGGCTCGACGCGGCCCGCGGCCGGGCCGCCGAGGACGACGGGGCGGAGGGAGATCACGGGTGGGCGGAGCCCTCCGCCCGCGTCTCGCTCGACGACGCGCTCAGCGCGGACCCCTCGAACGCCCGCCTGTCGTGGCTCCTCACCGCCGTCCTCGGTGCCGTCGTCGTCGGCAGCCTCGCCGAGGGGGACCTCCTGTGGGCGGGCTTCGCCGCGGTGGCGATCGCCCTCTCGCTCGTGCCGACCGTGGCCTACCGCACCCCCCGTGTGATGCCGCCGTGGCGGCTCCTCGCGCTCGCGGTCCTGCCGGTCGTGGCCCGCCTGCTGGCCCCCGAGGGCGTGCTCGCGAGCCTCGCGACGTACCTCGCGGTGGCGGCCATCGCGCTGGTGGTCGCCGTCGAGATCCACCAGTTCACGACCGTCGAGATGACCCCCTGGTTCGCCGTGGTGACGGTCATCGTGACGACGATGGCGGCGGCGGGCATCTGGGCCGTCGTCCGGTGGCTCGCCGACCTGTACCTCGGGACGGCGTTCCTGCTCGTCCCGGGGCTGACCGAGACACAGATCGAGGACGGCGTCATGTGGGACTTCGTCTACTCGACGGTCGCCGGCGGCCTTGCGGGCGTCGTCTTCGAGTACGGCTACCGGCGTCGGGAGCCAGGGCGACGCCGGGCGTCGGCCGACATCACCGGACGCTGAGGGCGGTGCGTCCGCGACCCGCGGGCGGGCCACGGCGCCGCGCCTTTACCGGGTCGGGTACTTCGTCGAAACGATGCACCAGTACGCACCGGAGGCGAGTCGATGAGCCCCGACATCCCCGACCCCGACGACCTCACCGGCGACGACGCGGTCCGCGACCGGCTCTCGCACGTCGAGCGCGGCGACGAACTCACCGTCCACCTCGACGACGGCCGCTCGCTCGCGGGCGAGGTCCGCGGCGTCGAGGAGACGCCCGCACACGACGACCAGCGCCCCGAACGGGAGCTGACGCTGGACCTCGACGGCGCGAGCTACCGGGTCACGTTCGACCCGCGGGCGAGCCACGGGGCCCCGCTCGACCTCTACGGGCTCGACGAGGAGACGTTCGACGACCCGGTCGGCGGAATCGAGGACGTGACCGTCGGCGAGCGGTCGGAGGACTGACGCCACCGGAGCGTTCGAGGGACCCGCCGAACCGCCCGGTTCGACGGACCCGCATCCGTCTCAACAGTTATTACGGCGAACGGTCTCCCCCAAGGTAGTGATATGTATGGACGTACCACACTCGAGCGGCGGAGGCCGACGGCGCGGCGAGTCCCGGGACGTCGGTCGGGCGCGACCGGTCGGCGCCGTCGAGAACTCCTCGTGTAGTCTCCTCGGTCTGTTGATGGCCGCACTCGTCTTCGCCCTGGTCTATCCGTGGCTCCTCACGGTCGTGGGCCCGCTGGGGCTGCTGTCGTCCACGACCCTGACCTTCCTGTTCGTCACCGTCTGGTTCGTGGGGTGGCTGTTCTCGACGCTCGTCTGGGAGTGGCGCGCGGGCCGCTTCGGGCCCCCCGCCCGGTAGTCGTCCGGGACCGACCCGACTCCACCGCCCTCACCTGAAGGACGTCTGGACCGGCGACTCCTCCGGGCCCGCCTCGGAGGGCGGTCGGGGGAGGACGACCGTCGCGACGGTTCCGCCGTTGTCGCCAGGGTCGACGTCGAACTCTCCGCCTAGCTGTTCGACGACCCACGTGACGACCCACAGTCCGAGCCCGCTGCCGTGCTGGAGCGGGGACTCCTCGCCGGCGTCGAGAACCTCCCGTTCGTGGTCCGGGATGCCCGGACCGTCATCGACGACGCGGAGCGCGACGTCGGTCCCGCGCTCGTCGACTTCGACGCGGACCCGACAGGCCGCGCCCGTATGCCTGACCGCGTTCTCGACGAGTTCCTCGACGACGAGGGTGAGCGCCCGGTTCGCGTGGACGAACACCCCGGGCGGACACGTCACCTCGATGGTCGCGGTGGGGAAGGCCCCGCGGACGTTCGAGACGGCACGGCCGACGGCGAGCCCCACGTCCACGGCGTGGCGGGTGCCGACCTGTTCCAGCGCCCGGTCGAGGGCACGGGCCTTCTCCGCGCGGGTCGCGACGCGGCGCGCCGTCTCCCGCATCGTCGTGGTCAACGTGACGGTGTCGGGGTCCGCCCCGGCGAGGCGGGCGTCGAGACGGGTCGCCGTCCCGACGAGGACGTTCGTGTCGTTGCGGAGGTTGTGCCTGAGGACGCGGTTGAGGACGTCGAGGCGCTGCTCACGCAGTCGCCGGGCCGTGACGTCCCGGAAGGTGAGGACGCGACCGGACTCCCCCCCGCGGACCACCTCGGCCGACGACGACTGGACGTCGAAGTGGCGCGGGCGTCCCCCGACGGACAGCGTGAGCGTCGTCGCCCCCCCGTCGCCGTCCCCGACGAGCGTGTCGGTCTCGTCGGGGAACAGCGCGGACAGCGGCGCGCCGACGAACTGTCCCTCGGCGACGAGGAGGTCCCGCGCGGCGGCGTTCGCGTCGATGATGCGTTCGTTGTGGTCGAGAACGACGACCGGGTCGGGCAACCGCTCGACGACCGCGTCGCGGGCGACCACCCGCGACCCGGGGGTCGCCGTGAGCAGCTCGTGGCGCCACAGGCTGCCCGCGATGAGCACCCCCGCCACCGTGAACGCCGCGGGCGTCGGGTCGAAAGGGGCGAGCGGGTTCACCCCCACCTGGTAGCCGGCGTTCGCGACCATCGGGAGCACGCCGGCGCCCGCGTAGCCGGCCGCCTGCGTCCGATAGCGGCCGTCGAAGCGCAGGGCCGCCCGGAGGAGAAGACCCGCCGCGGCGAACACGAGCAGGTAGGCGTAGACGACGTACCCCCAGATGCCGACGCCGGGGACGACCTCGACGTGAAGGAGGCCGGCCTCGACGAACGACCGCTGGCCCGACCACGCGAGGCCGTGCCGGGCGTTGGTCGCGATGAGCACGAGGAGGACGAGCGGTCCGACGGCGAGGACCGCGAGCAGGCGGGGGTGGAGTGACCGGACCGTCCCCGTGTACTCCAAGGCGAACAGGAGCCACGCGGTGACGACCACCGCGTTCCCGACGTACTTGGCCCCGTAGAACCACGCCGCGAGGGTGGCGTTCGGCGCGAGGAGCTGTGCGCCGTACAGGAGCGTCCACAGGACGCCGGCAGCCATGAGCAACGCGAGCGACGACATGCCGAGCGCGCTCCGGTTGCGGGCCGCGACGACGGCGATGAGACTCCCCACCACGACCGACACGGCGAGCGACAGCTCAGCGCCCGGCATACTGGTGTCGTCGACCCGTCGTTCTGACGTCGAACCGAGCGCCGCCGTCGGCCCCGTCGACGGCCGTGACGTCCCACCCGTGGGCCTCCGCGACCTGTCGTACGATGGCGAGGCCGAACCCGGTCCCCCCCGGCGACCCGGAGTAGCCGTACTCGAAGACGACCTCCCGGTCGGCCGGGGCGACGCCGGCCCCGTCGTCCTCGACGTAGAACCCGAGGCCGTCGTCGAGGGCCCCGACGCGGACCGTGACGTCCGAGCCGCCGTGTTCGACCGCGTTCCGGAACAGGTTCTCGAACAGCCGCGCGAGCCGGCTCCGGTCGGCCTCGACCGGAGGGAGGTCGTCGTCGACCGCGAGGGCCGCGCCGTCGCTCTCGACGTTCGACCAGCACGTCTCGACGGTGGCCGCGAGGTCGACCACCCCCACCTCGCCGAGCGCGGCGCCCTGCTTGGCGAGCGTCAGGACGTCCTCGATGATGTCGGCCATCCGGTCGAGGGCGTCGCCGGCGGTCCCGATGTTGGTCGTGTCGCCGGTCCGCTCGGCCACGTCCACCCAGCCCCGCGCGACGTTCAGCGGGTTGCGCAGGTCGTGGGAGACGATGGAGGCGAACTCTTCCAGGCGGTCGTTCTGCTGTTCGAGTTCCCGTCGCTGTTCGACGTGATCGGTGACGTCGCGCACGACGCCGGCGGCACCCGAGAACGCCCCGTCCGGGGCGAACAGCCCGATGTGGACCTCGTAGACGTGGTCCTCGTCTGCGTTAGGGGGCGTGATCGTGGTCCGGAACACCGCGTCACACGGGTCGAGGGTGCCCGAGAGGAACCCGCGGAGCACCTCGATGTACTGTTCGACAGCCCTCTCGTGGACGACGCCGTCGGCGACGAGTTTCGCGAACGGTTCACCGATGAGGTCATCGGCGTCGTAGCCGACGGTCGCGGCCCACGCCTCGTTGACACGGATCATCGTCCCGCACTCGTCGAGGAGGAAGACGCCGTCGGGGACCGTCTCCATGGCCGTTCGGTACTGTTCGAGTTCGCGTTCTCGTTCCTTGCGGTCGGTGACGTCGAGGAACGTGTTGACCGTCCCCGCGAACCCCTCGGAAGCGGGCCGGCGAAGCCCGATGTAGCCCTCGTAGTCGCGGACGCCGTCGGCGTCGGCCCGGTCGACCTGGAACTCGATGACGACGCGGTCCCTGTCCGTGGACGACAGCAGCGTCTCGACGGCGCCGAGATACGACTCGACGACCGAGGCGTCGACCGACCCGTCCTCGATGAACTCGCGGAACGGCCGGCCGATCACCGCCGCCCTCGTCGTTCCGAGGGCGGTCCAGAGGGCGTCGTTCGCCCACTCGACGCGCGCCTCGCTGTCGAGGACGAGCACGCCGACCGGGACCGTCCGGAGGATGGACTTGTAGCGTTCGAGCGTCCGGTCGCGTTCCGTCCGCTCCGGGGCGAGCTCGACGGTCAGGACCGCACCGATGGCGGCGCCGGCGTCGTCGCGCACCGGGACTCCCGAGAGGGAGACGGGGAGTCGCTCGCCCGCCTGCGTCCGCCACTCGGTCGTGACGTCCGCGACCCGGTCGCCCGCGAGCACCCGGCCGCGGAGGATGTCGTGTTCCGACCGGCGGGCGGCGGGGACGGCGGGGTTCCGCCGCCCGACGACGTCGTCGCATGTCCAGCCCAGCAGTCGCTCGGCCGCCGGGGTCCACAGGGTGACGCGGTCCTCCGCGTCGAGTGCGACCATGGTGGCGCCGGAGGCCTCCGTGACTGCCGCCAGCATCCCCGCGCTCACCGCGCTGGAGACCGCCGGCCCCCCGGTCACCCCTCGGCCTCCGCGTGCTGGTGGTCCGCCGCCTCCCGGAGGTCGATGACCTCCGGGAAGAGGTGCCTCAGCGTGCTGACCGTCCGCTGGTCGTGTGCCTCGGGGTCGAGGTGGTAGTGGACCCCGATGCCGAGCGTCGCGAGCCGGCGACCGAAGACGTTGACGAACCGGTAGGTCCGCTTGAGGTCCGCATACTGGAGCAGCGGCGTCAGCGAGTCGAAGCAGACCACCACGGGGGCGTCGCCGTCGGCCCGTTCGGCGAGCACCTTGCTGGTCTCGATGCCGATGCCCGTGAGGTCGCCCGGGTCCCTGATGGTCCGTTCGGTGACGCTCCCGGCCGGCATCGACTCGTAGACGGGAACGTCCGACCGGCTGGCGTGGTTCCCGACCGAGACGAAGTCGAAGCTCTCGGGCGGGTACGAGACGTACTCGCGCCACCGGGCCACCTGTCGGTCGAGGGGGGTGAACGTGATCCAGCAGACCGCGACCGGCCCGCCGTCGTCGGTCAACAGGTCGGTACAGACCCGTCCCTCCTCCGGTTCGAACCCGGGGGCGAGCAACAGCACGCTCCGGGGCGAGCGTACGGGCGTGTCGGTCGGGTCGCTCATCCCTCCGCACCTCCGGTGTCCGTGCGGTCGGCGTCGCCCGAAGTCGGCGGCCACGTCATAGGTCCCTCAGGGCGGCGCCGAACGCCTCGTCGTCCATCTCCGAGTCCATGTCGGTGGTCGATTCGAGTTCGTCGAGGCGAGCGACGAGGGCGGCGTACTCCTCGCTCGCGGCGAGTTCCTCGGGGGTCTTCTCGGCTTCGAGCGCGGCGCGCTTCTCCGCCAGCACGAAACACTCGTCGAGTCGCGTGGAGTAGGCCGTCCGCGAGCGCAGTCGTTCGACGGCGTCGAAGAGGTCGGCCTGCGTGACGGGCTTGACGAGGTAGGTGTCGAACCCCATCGAGATGATGTCGAAGTCGGGGTCGACGGCCGTCACCATCGCCACGCGGCAGTCCCCGGGGCGTTCACGGAGGGCCTCCAGCGCCTCGTCGCCGGTCATCGTCGGCATCCGCCGGTCGAGGAACACCACGTCCACCGTCTCGTCGTACTGTTCGAGGGCGTCGGCGCCGTCGACGGCCGTCCGGACCGTGTAACGCTCGCCCAGCCAGAACGCGTACAGTTCGCGGATGTCCGCCTCGTCGTCGACGACCAGCACCGTCCCGTGGACGGCGTCGGCGGCGACCGTCCCCGCCTCGGTCACGCCGACCACCGCCCGGTCGTCACGGAGCGGTCGTCCTCGTCCGAGCGACCATCGGCGAGTCGCGGAGCCATCGCGACCCGCGATACGGGTGCAGCTTCCGATTCCCTTCGGGCGGACCAGGGGGACCGGGCGGCGGTCGACCGCTGTCGTGGCAGTTCGGCGCGGGGAGTAATCATTGGAGGAAAGTATCGGCTAATGTAGGATAAGCCGATAGTCTAGATACGTTGCCGTTCTGCCGGGAGAGCCACGGCGGGGACCCGGTAGGTACCGGAGGGGCCTCCACAGGGATGGGTGGCGTCGGAACCCGTGGTGGGCCGACGTTCTAGGGGGTGGGTCGTCGGGTCCGACGGGTCAGATGCCGGGCGAGCCCTCCTCGACGGTGAAACTCGAATGCGTCCGCATCGGCGACCCCTGCTGGTCCACGTAGTCGAGGACGCGGTAGTCGGTGGTCCACGAGGACGGCGTCACCGTACAGCGGACGTAGCCGCGCTGGTTATTGTAGTACTGGACGTTCCCGTTGTCGTCGAGGACCTGCCGCCCGAAGTCGTTCATCACCTCGCCGTTCCCGCCGGAGGTGACGGACGTGGCGACGAACTCCGTCGCCACCGTCCCGGCCTCGGGGTCCTCGAAGTCCCGCCAGACGTCGTTCGCGAAGTTCGCGTGGAAGTCGCCGGTGATGACGACGGGGTTGCGCGCGTGTTCGTCGAACGCCCGCAGGACCGTCTCGCGGTCGTCGACGTAGCCGTCCCACTGGTCCATCCGGTAGCCCTCCTCGTCGCCGGCCTCGAAGTCCATCGAGGCGAAGGGCACCTGGTTGGCGAGGACGTCCCACGTCGCGTCGGACGCCTCGAGGTTCCCGACGAGCCACTCCTCCTGGTTCTCGCCGAGGATGGTCCGGGACTCGTCGAAGCGCTCCTCACAGCCGACGACGCTGAAGGCGTCGTCGCAGGCCTGGTCGGTCCGGTACTCGCGCGTGTCGAGGACGTTGACCCGCGCGAGGTCCCCGAAGGTGAAGTCCCGGTAGAGCTTCTGATCCGGCCCGTCGGGGCGCTGGGCCTGCCGGAACGGCATGTGCTCGTAGTAGGCCTTGAACGCCGCGGCGCGGCGTTCGAGGAACGCCTCGCGGGTCTGGTCGTCCGGGTCCTGGGGGACGTCGCCGGCCCAGTTGTTGTCCACCTCGTGGTCGTCTCGGGTGACCAGCCACGGCGCGCTGGCGTGGGCGGCCCGCAGGCTCGGATCGGACTTGTAGAGGCCGTACTGAAGGCGGTAGCGGTCGAGGGTCTCCGTCTGGGAGCGGAAGACCGGCGGGACGGACGTCTCCCGGGCGCCGCCGTTCGGCCCGACGGCGTACTCGTAGATGTAGTCGCCGAGGTGGACGACGAAGTCGAGTTCGTCCTCCGCCATGTAGTCGTAGGCGGTGTAGAACCCGTCGTCC
This sequence comes from uncultured Halobacteriales archaeon, assembly GCA_964474395.1. GTDB lineage: Archaea > Halobacteriota > Halobacteria > Halobacteriales > Haloarculaceae > Halomarina. The sequence continues at coordinate 4,903 of CAYYSW010000017.1, read as the reverse complement.
CAGGCCTGACAGGAGGCGAACGCGAACCGGAGCGACTCGGGGCTGGCGGTGGAGGCGGGCGCCGTCTTCGTCCGCCCGACGGGACTCTCGTGGCCGCCGGCCCTGAACTGGTAGTAGTACTCCGTCGCCGGTTCGAGGCCCGTCGCGTCCACGTGGACGGCGTGGGCGTTCTCAGGTCGGGCGCGCACCTCGCCGGCGCCCGCCACCTTCGTCATGTCCTCGCGTTTCGATACCTTCCACTGGACGGGGACCGCCTCCTCGGGCATCCCGAAGCTCTCCTCCAGCGGACTCGGGGCGAGTCGGGTCCAGAGGACGACGGCGTTCGGGAGCGGGTCGCCCGAGGCGACGCCGAGCGTGTAGGGGTCCGATTCGAAGCGCCCCTCTTCGTCTATCCGCGCGCTCGCGGTGCCGGTTCCGGACGCCCCCATGGCGGCGAGTGCCGTCGCGGCGCCGGTGCGCTTGAGGAAGCGTCGTCTGCTGTGTGCTGTCGGGTCGGAGGTCGCGGGGGTCTCCAGATCCATGCGACTAGGCGCACCCCCCGACTTCCTTTCACTTCTTATAATATTCTTATATCGCCCAAAGGTGTGAATAGATTCCGACGTGGTTCTCCGGAGAGATATTCAGCGAACGCGATGAAACACACGGAGGGCGACTGGTCCGCCGTCCGGTCCCGGCGGACCCCGTCCCCCGCTCAACGGAGCGCCGCCGTATCGAGGGGCGTCGCGTCGCGCCAGTACGCCCGGTGGGTCTCGTCGGCCCACGACCGCACGGCCTCGTCGTCCGTGTCCACGGCCGCTCGCAGGAGGCCGCCGTCGTCGCGCAGGAGGAGGTGGACGAACCGGTCGGTGATGGTCACCGCGACGGGAACCGGTTCGTCGTGGATGCGTATCTCGGCGCGGCCGGAGGCGACCACCTCGCGGAGCCGTCGCCGGAGGTCGGCATCGTCCGCGAGGGCGTCGACGGCGTCCGGGGAGAAGACGCCCTCGAACGACTGACTTCCGTCGACGACCCGTCGGTGGATGACGTCGAGGCTCTGTTCGTTGAGCGCGTGTGAGACGATGCGGACGCGGTCGGTCCGTTCGAGGAGTTCGAGGACCCGCTGGATGGGTGCCCCGGGTTTGGTCTGGCTCGGCGTCGTTATCGTCGCGTCCGAGAGCCGCCTGAGGTCGAAGCCCATCTCCTCGGCGGGGAGCCACTCGACGACCGGCCGGAGGCGGAGTTCGGTCCGGAGCGTCTCCGAGAGCTCCGTGAACGACTCCGCGACGAGTCGTCCGGTCGCCGTCGCGCCGTACCGGGTCCCGTCGTACGTCACCCAGTGTCGCTCGGTGAGGTCGCGCAACACCCGCCCGAGTGTCGGCTGCGAGGCGTCGAGGCGGTCCCCGAGTTCGCGTCGCGTGTACTTCCCCTCCCCGAGGAGGCGCAACACCCGCACGCGGTTGGCCGACCGGGCGAGGAACTCGATTTCCTCGAGAGCGTCGTCCATGGCCGGTGTAGCGGGGCGGCGTACAAATTTCTTTCACGGCGTGAAATTGTGTCACACCGTGAATCCGACTCGCGTCTACCGGTTCTCCGCAGGGCGTGAACGATTTACTGGACAGGTATAACCCTCCGAGCGGCCGATATCGTACTAGATGACCTTCGAAGCTCTCCTGTCGAACGGTTCGGAACTCCTCGGGCGCGGCGAGGTGGGACGGTAGTGTCGCGGCTCCCCGGTCGGGTCCTCGTCTTCTTCCTCGCGGCCAGCGTCTTCTTCGGCGGGACGTTCGTCGCCGCGAAGGCGGGGCTGGCGTACATCCCGCCGCTGTTGTTCGTCGCGCTCCGTTTCGACGTCGGCACCGTCCTGTTGCTCGGGTACGTCCTCGCGCGGTACCCCCGCGAGCAGTGGCTCCCGCGGACCCGCGCCGACGTAGGGGGTATCCTCGCAGCCGGCGTGTTCGCTATCGGGGCGACGAACGCCCTCATCTTCGTCGGCCAGCAGTACACCACCAGCGGCGTCGCCGCCATCGTCTACAGCCTCAACCCCATCCTGACGCCGGTGCTCGCCGCCGGGCTGGTCTCGGACGAGCGCCTCTCGCGGAACGGCGCCCTCGGGATGGCCATCGGCTTCGTCGGCGTGGCGCTGGTCGTCGACGTCTCGCCCGCGAACCTGCTGGGCGGGGCTATCGCCGGGAAGGCCCTCCTGCTGGCGGCCGCAGCGAGCGGCGCCCTCGGTGCCGTGCTCATCCGGCGGGCCGACTCGTCGCTCCGGAGCACGGTCCGGACGGCGTGGGCGCTCCCCGTCGCCGCGCTCCTCTGTCACCTGCTGAGTCTGGGGGCGGGCGAGGGGATGGCGGCCGTCCAGTGGACGCCCGCCGCGCTGGTCGCCCTCGGCTACGTCGGGGTGTTCTCGGGCGCGCTGGCGTTCATCGCGTACTTCGGCCTACTGGACGAGGTGGGGGCCATCCAGGGCAACCTCGTGTTCTACGTCGTTCCGGTGGTCGCCACCCTCGGCGGGTGGGTCCTCCTCGGCGAGACCGTCTCGGCGACGACGCTCGTCGGCTTCGCCGTCGTCTTCCTCGGGTTCGCCGTCATCGGCCGGGAGTCCGTCGCCGCGGGCGCGGCGCGCCTCCGGACGTCCCTTCCGAGGAGCACCACGCCGGGAGGCGGGACGGCGAAGACGGCCCGGGACGGCGCGTACGGCTGTGAGCAGGACTGAGCCGGTCGGTCAGTCCACGAACGTCTCCATCGAGTTCCCCGGCTTGGGGACGCCCTTGACCGTCACCGTCTCGCCGGTCATGAACGAGGCCGCCGGGCTGACGAGGAACTGGACGACGTCGGCTATCTCCTCCGTGTACCCGATACGACGGTCCGTCTCCTCGCGGGGCGGCACGTCCTCGCTATCGATGCCGAGCGTCTCGGCGACGCCGGGCGTCCGGACGAGACCCGGGGCGATGCAGTTCACGCGGATGCCCTCGTCGGCCCACTCCACCGCGAGCGTCTCGGTCAGGCGGATGATGGCGGCCTTCGCCGCGCCGTAGTGGCTCTCCCCGGGGGCGGCGTGCTGGCCGTTCACGCTGGAGACGTTGACGATGCGGCCGCCGCCGGTCTCGCGCATCACCTCGCCGGCGACCTGCGTGCAGTGGACGGTCCCGTTGAGGTTGAGGTCGATGATGGCGTTCCAGCCGTTCTCGCTGATGTCCTCGAAGGCGGCGACGAACTCCCCGCCGGCGTTGTTCACGAGGACGTCCACGCCGCCGAACTCCTCGACGGTGGCCTCGACCAGCGCCTCGACCGCCTCCCGGTCGCGGACGTTGCACTCGACCGCCAGCGCGCGACCCTCGCACTCCTCGTTTATCCCCTCGGCGACCGGGTCGATGCGCTCCTGTGCCCGCGAGCAGATGACGACGTCCGCGCCGCCCGCCGCCAGCGTCTCGGCGATGGACCGTCCGATACCCTGACTCGCGCCCGTGACGATGGCCGTCGTTCCAGCGACGGCGAAGTCCGGTTGATGCATCGAGCGAACAGGTGGCCCTCACCCACATAGTCGTACTGGGGCGGCGGGCCGGACGAGCGGTCGTCCGGCCCCCGACCGGCACCTTTTTTGGTCTGCCTAAAGTCCGCGCCGTATGGAGGATAATAAAATGCTATACTTTCGGACATATTCTGCGGTTTTTCCCCTCATCAGCCCTCAAATCGCCCGATAAGCGCGTATCGCTGGCCTGTTTTAGGTGTGCCTAAGATTCGGTGGACTTATTGCATTTTAGGCTGGCCTAAAACACGTATGCGACAAGCAACCGAACGGGACGTCCCCTCCCGCGTAGTCGGTCGGGACCGGTCCGAGGGGCCGTCGTCGTGACGTACCTCGACGCGGACAACGAGACGGTCCTCTCGCGGCAGGCGGGCCGGGAGTCCAACGCGCGGACCTACCCTCGGTCCCTCCCGATGGCCATCCGCGAGGCCCGCGGGGTGACCGTGACCGACATGGACGGCGACGAGTACTACGACTGCCTCGCGGGGGCGGGAACGCTCGCGCTGGGACACAACCACCCGACGGTGACCGAGGCGGTCGAGCGCGCCCTCGAGGCCGATCGGCCGATGCACACCCTCGACATCACCACGCCCGCGAAGGAGCGGTTCGTGGACTCGCTGTTCGAGAGCCTCCCGGACCGGTTCAGCGACCGGGCGAAGGTTCAGTTCTGTAGCCCGGCGGGGACCGACGCCGTCGAGGCGGCGATCAAGCTCGTCAAGACCGCGACCGGCAACCGGAGTGTCCTCGGATTCCAGGGCGCCTACCACGGGATGACGAACGGGGCGCTCTCGCTGATGGGGGACACGGACGCGAAGGAGTCGGTCCCCGGTCTCATGAGCGACGTCCACCACCTCCCGTACCCCTCCGGGTACCGCTGTCCGTTCGGCGTGGGCGGCGAGGCGGGGAGCCGTATCGCCGCCGAGTACGTCGAGAACCTCCTCAACGACGGGGAAAGCGGCATCACCGCCCCCGCCGGAATGATACTCGAACCCGTCCAGGGGGAGGGCGGCGTCGTCCCCGCACCCGACGACTGGCTGGCGGCGATGCGGCGCGTGACCCGCGAGCACGGGATACCGCTGATCGTCGACGAGATACAGACGGGTCTCGGTCGGACCGGCGAGACCTACGCCTTCGAGCGCGCGGGCATCACGCCCGACGTCGTCACCCTCTCGAAGGCGGTCGGCGGAGGCCTCCCGCTGGCCGTCGTCGTCTACGACGAGTCCCTCGACGTCTGGGAGCCGGGCGCCCACGCGGGGACGTTCCGCGGGAACCAGCTCGCGATGGCCGCCGGCGAGGCGACCATCGACTACGTCCTCGAACACGACCTCGACGACGACGCCGCCGACGTGGGGGCGAGGTTGCGCGACCACCTCGAGGCGACCGCCGACCGCTCGG
>CAYYSW010000016.1:1792-16845 GCA_964474395.1 uncultured Halobacteriales archaeon | reverse complement strand
GCCTCCAACTCTTGCATCAGCAGGCCGTAGGCCGTCTCGGAGACGTTCGGCGAGCCGTACCCCTCCAGGTTGGGCGCGTAAAAGCCCAACTCGCCCATCTCCTCGATGAGCTCCATCGGGAACGTCCCCTCGATCCAGTGCTCGCCGATGTCCGGGCGCACCTCGTCCTCGACGAACTCACGGGCCGTGTCGCGAATCATCCGCTCCTCGGAGTCGAGGTCGCCCTCCAACCCCACGTAATCGAGCATTACCCCCCCCCTCAGGACTGGGCGGGCAAAAGCACTCGCCCGCCGCGGCGCCGCCGCGTGACGGGCGCGGCCCGCGCCATTCAGTCGGCGGCTACGTCCGCCCGGGTCCGTCGGACGTACTCGGTGAAGTTCTCGAAGAGGCGTTTGGCCTCGCAGGCCGCCGCGTAGTTCTCGTCGGTGATGCCCGCGACCACCGCGTCGATACGCTCGTCGCCGAGGAACTCCTTGCCCCGCGTCACCTCCTCTGCGGTCTCCATGTCGTACTCCGGGTGGAACTGCACCCCGAAGGCGTTCCCGACGCGGAAACCGTGGATGCCGTAGTCGTTCTCCGCGAACACCTCGGCGCCCTCGGGGAGCGACGCCACGCTGTCGCCGTGGGTGGTGAAGACCGTGAACTCCTCGTCGAGTCCCGACAGCAGGGGCGTCTCGCCGGTGCGCCGGACCGACCGGTAGCCGATCTCGTACTCGGGCATCTCCTCGACGGTGCCGCCGAGCGCGCTCGCCAGGAGCTGGTGGCCGAAACAGACCCCGAGGACGGGCAGGCCGTGCTCGTGGGCCCGCCGGACCCACTCGCGGGTCCCGTCGATCCACGGTTCCTCCCAGTACGCCGAGGCCGCCGAGCCCGTGACGACGACGCCGTCGAACCGGGGCTCCTCGCGGTCGGTCTCGAAGTCGTCGGGGGGCAACTGTCCGCTGGTCACGTCGAACTCGACGAGGTCGGCGTCGAGTTCCCGCCGGAAGTTCCGGCGGGTGCTCTCGGCGGCGTATGCCGCGTTGAGCAGTGCGAGTCGCAATCGAGTCATTGTCCACGCTATGAGGTCGCCCGGTTTCTGCGTTGCGCTCGCGCGAACGCTGGCGGGAGTCCCGGACGGGACGCGCCGGCGCACCGCTGGTCGGTTGCAGTCGCCGAAAAGAGGGAGTCGCGTGCCGGTCAGTCGTCGAGGTCGATGCGGAGCGTCGCCGAGTCCCCTCGTTCGAGGGTGACCGTCACGTGGTCGACGAGCTCCTGCTGGTCGGCCTTCGAGCGGTCGAACTCGACGGTGCCGTCGGGCAGTTCGTAGCCCGCCAGCGTGAGCGTCACCGACTCGCAGTCGGCGTCCTCGGCGAGCGAGACCGTCGTGTGGGCCTCGTCGGTGTCCGCGTCGTACTGGACCGGGCCGTACTCGACGGCGCAGTCGCCGTTCGACGCCGTTGCGGTGCCGTCGTCGGGGCGCTTGAACGCGTCCGTGTACGTGCCGTCCTCGGTGAACGAGACGGCCTGCACGAGACGGCCCTGTCGGCCGTAGAAGGCGTCCTCGTCCTCGCCGAGGTCATAGATAACCTCACCGAACGCGAGGTCGACCTGGTAGGCGTCTTCAGGTTCCTCGGGGTTCGTGGGTTGCTCCGGCTTTTCAGGCTCTTCGGGTTCTTCCGGTTCTTCGGGCTCTTCCGGTTCTTCGGGCTCTTCTGGTTCTTCGGGCTCTTCCGGTTCTTCGGGTTCTTCGGGCTCTTCCGGTTCTTCTGGTTCCTCGGGTTCTTCGGGCTCTTCTGGTTCTTCGGGTTCTTCGGGCTCTTCGGGTTCTTCCGGTTCTTCCGGTTCCTCAGGTTCTTCTGGTTCCTCAGGTTCGAACGCGCAGAAGACCACGAAGCTGATCTCCTGGTCGTCGGGCGTCGAGAGGATACCGTCGTCGCTCTCGGGGGCGTCCGAGCTGTTCGTCCCATCGACGTTGTACTCGACCGGGTCGTCGGGACCGCCTTTCACGAACACCTCGGCGATGGTGCGGTTCGACTCGAAGGCGAAGCCGGTCGTCTCGGCGCCGTCGTCCTTCGTCGTCGTGTCGGTCACGTCGACGTTGTACCCGGTGCCGTCGATGGAGAACGTGAGGGTTCCCTGACTCTCGATGGTAGCCAACTCGCCGCCCTCGACCTTGTATCCCGCACCGGATTCACAGAGCGTCTCGGGGGTGAACTGCCCGCCGGGGTCCTCCGACGGCCCGGTCTGGAACACCCCGTGACCGCCCGCCCCGACGCTGATGGCGCCGGCGGCGACGACGGAGCTCAGTACTACGAGGGCTGTGACCGCGATGACGACTGTTCGTCTCATGGCGACCCTCCCGGCCGCGGCGATACCGTCCCCGGACCTGTACGGACCGACAGTAGTTGTTTCGGATACATCCACCGGGGACCGCAACGTGTCCACGTTTCGTTATATTCCCCGGAAAGCGCCTGAACCGGCCGTTATATCGGGGTTCAGTGATGGCTAACCGGTCGAGTCGGTAGCGCCGGACCGGTTACCGAGTCGCTCACCGGCCCCGGCCACGAAAGCTACTTGGTCCGACCGCGACAGCCCTTCCCATGCCGACACGCGACGACCTCCGCGCGCTGTTCGAATACCACCTCGAATCGGGCCTCCACCACGGTGCCCAGCTCGCCGTCTACCACGAGGGGGAACTGGTGGTCGACCTCGCCGGGGGCGTCACCGGTCCCGACGGCGAGCCGACCACCGCCGACCGCCCGCACGTCCTCTTCTCCTGTACGAAGCCCTTTTCGGGGGCCTGCGTCCACCATCTCGCCGACAACGGCCACCTGGACTACGACGACCCCCTCGTCGACCACTGGCCCGAGTTCGCCGACGCGGGCACCGAGAAGGCCGATGTGACGGTCCGGCACGTGCTCTCCCACCAGGCGGGCCTCCCGGCGGCGGACATCGACGGGCGCCCCGACGCGTGGGACGACCCCGACGCCATCGCCGAGTCGCTGGAGGAGGCGGACCTCGCCTTCCCGCCCGGCGAGACGGCCGCCTACCACGCGTTGACCTACGGCTGGCTGGTCGGCGAGCTCGTCCGGCGGGTGGCGGACACGCCTGTCGACGAGTACGCCGAGGAACACCTCTTCTCGCCCCTCGGGATGGACGACACGACCATTGGGAACGCGGGCGAGGAGGTGGCGACGCTCGTCGGCTTCGAACCGTTCGACCGCTGTCGGGAGTCCGACGCCGGCCTCGAGACGATGACCAACGCCGAGGCCGCGGCGACGTTCAACGACCCCGCGGTGCGGGGCGCGGTCGTCCCCGCCGCGACGGGCGTCGGGACGGCCCGCGACATGGCGCGGTTCTACGCCTGTCTCGCCAACGGCGGTCAGCTCGGCGATACGCGAATCCTCAGCCGGGCGGCCGTTGAGGAGGCGCTGACCCAGCAGGTCCGGGTCGCCCGCGACGGCACGCTGGGCGTCCCGCGGCGCTACGCGCTGGGGTTCGAACGCGGCGGCGAGGTCGAGGACAAGTACGGCACGCTCTCGCCCGAGCGCGTCTTCGGTCACGGCGGCCTCGGGAGCATCGTCGGGTGGGGCGACCCCGAGGACGGACTGGGCGTCGCCTACGTTACCAACGGCATCCGCGACGAGTACGAACACGCCACCCGCGCGAGCACGGTCGCCGACGGCGTCCGCCGGGCGCTCTCGCTGTACTAGTCGTCGAGCCGTTCGAGGAACCCCGCGACGGCGTCGTTGGCCACGCGCGAGGACTCCACGAACGCGAGGTGGCGTCCCGGCAGTTCGGTGAACGCCCCTCGGGGGAGGCGGTCGGCCAGTTCGCGCCCGGCCGAGACGGGGACGACGGGGTCGTCGGCGCCGTGGCAGACCAGCGCCGGCAGGTCGAGTTCGTACGGTTCGTCGCAGTCGAACTCGAGCATCGCCGCCGCCTGCGCCTCGCGGGCTTCGCTCCCCGCATCGTCGTTCTCGCGCCACTTCTCGATGCCCGCGACCACCTCGCGGTGGGTCTCGAAGAACGACTCCGAGAAACAGGGGGACAGCGAGTCCGGCCCCCGCCCGGCCAGCACGTCGAGCATCCCCTCGTCCACCGCGTCGCCCGAGAGCGCCGAGTCGAGGAGGACGAGGCTCCGTGCCCGGCCGTACTCGCGGGCGTACGCGAGCGCGACCATCCCGCCGAGGCCCGCGCCGACGAGGTGGACCCGGGAGGCGCCGTGGTCCCGCAGGGCGGCCTCCAGGTCGGCCGCCAGCGTCGCGACGTCGTATGGGCCGGGCGGGGCGTCCGAGTCACCGGTCCCCCGGGGGTCGAGCGTCAGCGCCTCGAAGGGGCCGGCGAGGGCGGCGTGTTGCCACCCCCAGAGCCACGCCCCGTAGCCGACGTCGTTCAGGAAGGCGACACACGGGCCGTCGCCGTCCGTCTCGTAGCGGATGGCGACGCCGTCGGAGTCGGCGGTTGGCATGTCCGTCACTCGACGGGCCGCGGGCTTAAACGCCGTCGTCGAGGGCGCACGGTGACGCCGCTCAGGTGTTCGCACGGCGGACCCTGACCTCGCCGTCGGGGGTCACGAGCACCGAACAGCCGTTGCTGACGAACCGCACGTAGCTCCGACCGCCGGTCGGGGGGTCCCGTGCGTCGTCGAAGAGGGCGTCGAGGGCGTCCGGGTCCACGGTGTCGTACAGCGGCGCGAGGTCGAACGGCTCCACGCCAAGCGTGCGCGCGATACCCGTCACGACCGTCCCGCTGACGGGGTACTCGCCGGTCCGGTAGACGTCACACGTCTCTGCGGTCATGGGGGGCTCGTCGCTCTCGTCGAACATTGTTACAACACACTCTATCTCGAATAGAATTCGGGGCTACCGCCGTATATATTCGGTGCCCGAAATAGTAGGCATCCGACACGAAGGTGGTGCCACTCGCCGTCGGCGCCGACTCAGGCGTTGAGCTTCCGCTTGAGTATCTCGGGGGCGTCGTCGAGCGCGTCGTCGAGCGCGTCGACGTCGGGGCCGCCGCCCTGTGCGAAGTCGGCGGGGCCGCCGCCGCCGCCGCCGACCCGCGAGGCGAGTTCGCCGACGACCTCGCCGGCGTTGACCGCGACGCCGTCCGGGACGGCGACGACGAACTGGGCGCTGCCCGATCCGGAGCCGATGACGGCGAGTTTGCCCTCCTCGGCCAGCGCGTTGGCCGTCGCGCGCAGTTCGTCCATGTCGGCGTCGAGTCGCTGGACGACGGCGACGGTGTCACCGACGTCGACCTCCTCGCCGCCGCCCGCCTCGGCGCGGGCCTCGGCGAGCTGCTCCTTCAGGTCCTCGATGCGCTTGCCCCGGGCCTTCCACTCCTCGAAGAACCGCGCGGCGGTCTCGGGGACCTCCGGCGGCGAGACGTCGAGGGCGTCGGCGGCCGCATAGAGGGCGTCCTCGGTGCGCTGGGTGGCCTCGATGGCCGCGTCGCCCGCCGCGAACGTCACCCGCTCGACGCCGTCCTGGACCCGCTCGGTCGAGAGTACCTTTATCGTGCCGATGTCGCCGGTCCGGGCGACGTGCGTCCCGGCACAGGCCTGGACGTCGTCGGCGACGTGGATGAGCCGGATGTTCGTCCCCGGCGGGATACCCCCCTGGTAGAGGTCGAAGCCGTACTTCCCCTCGGCCTCGTGGCGGTCGGGCCACTCCTGCATGACGGTCGTGTTGTCGGTGACGATCTGGTTGGCCACCCGCTCGATGGCCTTCACCTCCTCGCGGGAGATCCGCTCGTAGTGCTGGAGGTCGATGCGGGAGCTGTCGACGCCCTTCTGGGCGCCGGCCTGCCGGATGTGCTCGCCGAGGACCTGCCGGGCCGCGTGGATGACGACGTGCGTCGCGGTGTGGTGGGCCATCAGCCGCGTGCGGCGGACGGCGTCGACCTGCCCGCGGACGAACTCGCCTTTCCCGACCTGTTCGTCGGTCCGGTGGAGGATGACGCCGTTCCGTCGCTGGACGTCGGTCACCTCGACGGTGACGTCGTCGGTGCTCAGCGTCCCGTGGTCGGCCGGCTGGCCCCCGCCCTCGGGGTAGAACATCGTCTGGTCGAGGACGACGTCGTACTCCCCCTCACCGCGCTCGATGACGTCGAGGACGACGGCCTCGAACTCCATGCGGTCCTGGTCGTCGTAGTACAGGCGGTCGGTCTCGGGGAGGTCGGCGATGCGCTCGTCGGTCTCCGACTGGACGGTCTCCAGGTCGCCGCCGCCGTGGCGGGCCGCCACCTGTCCGTAGAAGTCGTCGGGGATGGACACCGACGCGCCGCGCTCCTCGGCGATCTCCTTGACCATGTCGGGCTGGATGCCGTGGGAGTCGTACAGTTCGATGACCTCCTCGAGTGGGATCTCCTCGCCGCGCTCGGCGTACTCCTCGGCCAGCTGTTCGACCCGTCGGCCGCCGCGTTCGAGCGTCTCGCGGTACTTCTCCATCTCAGTACGCACCATGTCGCGGACGGTGTCGCGGTTGGTGTAGCCCAGTCGCTCGGCCTGCATGTCCACGAGTTCGTCGAGCGGGGCGTCCACGCCCACGTCGTCGACGAGGCGCTTCGTCCGCCGGAGGACGAGGCGGGCGAGATATCCCGACCCGGCGCTGGAGGGGACGATGCCGTCGCCGAGCATGTACGCGAGCGTCCGGCAGTGGTCCGCGATGGCGTAGATGGTCTCGAGCGGTTCCAGCAGCCCCTCCAGTTCGGTCCGCTCGACGCCGAGTTCCGCGGCGATGTCTCCGCGGGCCGTCTCCATGTCCTCGGCCTCGTCGATGTCGAGGTTGCCCGCGAGTTTGGCGGCGTCGTGGACCAGCGTCTCCTCCTCGTCGGTGAGTTCGACGCCCGCGTTCTCCTTCAGGAAGGCGATCATCTCGGGGTAGACCGCCTCGTACACCGTCGGCGTCCCCTGCGAGACCCACGTCCACCGTTCGAGGCCGTAGCCCGTGTCGACGATGTACGTGTCCATCTTCGAGTAGCGGTTGCCGTCCTTCAGCTCGTAGTCGCCCTCGGGGTCCTGCTCCATCGACATGAAGACGAGCGTCGCCAGTTCGACGCCCCGGTAGATGACCTCGATGGCGGGGCCGGCGTTGCCGCCGCCGACCCACGGGTCCTCGATGTAGGTGATATCCTCGACGTCCGCGCCCATCGAAGAGAAGAACTCGTCGCAGTACTGCACCGTCTCGTCCTTCCAGTACACCTCGCCGTGGTAGGCGTAGCCCTCGGCGTCCTCCCGGGTGTTGAACGCGTGGTGGGCCATCATCTCGAAGGCCATCGTGTGCCGGCCCGTCTTGCCCACGTTGTCGATGTCCTGCATCCGGATGCAGGGCTGGCTGATACACAGCGGGTTCGCCGGCGGCGGCGTCTGCCCCGAGGTCACCAGCGGCTGGAAGTCGTAGATGGACGCCTGCGTCAGCAGGACGTCGTCGCGCCAGCGGTTGGCGGCGACGGGGTACGGGTCGATGCGCTCGTGGTCGTGTTCCTCGAAAAAGGAGAGGAACGCCTCGCGCATCTCCTCCAAGGTGTACTCCTCGTCGAAGCTCGGGTCGTCGATGAAGTCGTACTGCTCGCAGGGAGGCTCGCCGCAGGTCTCGCGGTCGGGGACGCGGCTCCAGAAGTGCGCCCCGCAGGAGGAACACTCGTGCCGAGTGAACCCCTCCTCCTCGAAGTACGCGAGTTGGTACTCCTCGTCGAGTTCGCTCATTAGTCCCACTTTGGCCCAGCGGCGCGTAAAACCCTTCCGAACCCCCGAGTGCGATTCACACGGACGCTGTCGGCTGATTACGGCGATCAGAGGCGATCCTCGGAGCTCTACGCCGCGCAGATACGCCTATCCTCCCCGGACGCGTACGAACTCCGCATGGAATCAATCACCCGCCGACTCCCCCGTGAGCGACCGCTGCTCACGCTCGCGGCCGCCGTCCTCGTCTGTGAACTCGTCGGCATCACCGGCGCCGTGTTCACGTCCACGGGCCTCGAGTCGTGGTACGCGACGCTCGAACGGCCCGACCTCGCCCCGCCGAACTGGGTGTTCGGCCCGGTCTGGACGACCCTGTACGCCCTGATGGGCGCCGCCGCGTGGCTGGTCTGGCGGGAGGGGCGCGGGCGGACGTTGCAGGTCGCCCTCGGCGTGTTCGCCGTCCAGCTGGCGCTCAACTTCGCGTGGTCGTTCGTCTTCTTCGGCGCACAGGAGATACTCTGGGCGCTGGTCGTCATCGTCGCCCTCCTGGCCGCCATCATCGCCACGATGGGCGCGTTCTGGGGTATCGACCGCCGGGCGGCGCTCCTGCTGGTCCCCTACCTCGCGTGGGTGAGCTTCGCCACCTACCTCAACTACGGGTTCTGGACGCTGAACTGACCCCGGGGGCCCGCAAGTCACTCCTCGCCGAGCGCCAACGACGCCAGCAGCGCCTCCAACTGCACCTGCTCGTTCGCGCCGACGGTGATTCGGTAGTCCGTCTCGCCGACCCGGTCCATGACGCGCACCGCCTCGCGGTCCGAGAGACCGAACTCCCAGACCGAGCGGTGTAACTGGTCGATGATGTCGCTGCCCGCGATACCCTCCTCGGTGAGCAGGGTCTCCAGTTGCGAGCGGGCGGCGGTGAAGTCGCCGTCGAGTGCCTTCTCGACCATCTCCCTGATGGCCTCGGGGCGGGCGGTAGAGGTGATGGCGAAGACGGCCTCCTCGTCGACGGTGCCACCCATGACGCTCGCGGCCTGCAGACCGTTGATGGCCTTGCGCATGTCGCCGGCGGCGGCGTAGACGAGCGCGTCGAGGCCGTCGTCGGTCATCTCGATGCCCTCCTGGTCGGCGATGGCGCGAATCTGGTCGCCCACCGCCTCGTCCGAGAGGGGCGCGAACCGGAAGACGGCACAGCGCGACTGGATGGGGTCGATGATCTGACTGGAGTAGTTACACGAGAGGATGAACCGGGTGTTGTTCGAGAACTGCTCCATCGTCCGGCGGAGCGCGGACTGGGCGTCGCTGGTCAGCGCGTCCGCCTCGTCGAGGAAGATGATTCGGTAGTCGTGGCCGCCGAACGACGACCGCGCGAAGTTCTTGATGCGGTCCCGGACGACGTCGATGCCCCGCTCGTCGGAGGCGTTCAGTTCGAGGAAGTTCTCCCGCCAGTCCTCGCCGTACAGTTCCTTCGCGATAGCCGTCGCGGAGGTGGTCTTGCCGACACCCGCCGGCCCCGCGAACAGGAGGTGGGGCAGGTCGTCCTTGGCGATGTAGCTCTGCAGTCGGTCGACGATGGCCTCCTGCCCGAACACCTCGTCGAGCGTCTGCGGGCGGTACTTCTCGATCCAGACCTCCCGCCCCCGCTCGGGGTCCTGGGCTGCCTCGCTCATACCGAACCCAGTCGCGCGCGTCACTTAACTACCGCGAGAGGCGGGCGTGCGGCGTCGGGTCCGTCGTCTCGTGGCCTCGGGAGAGCGCCAACGACGGGTGCGAACACACGGCGAGCAACCCTTATCTCGTCTGACACCAATCTCCTACCTGATTATGCGCACTCACAGAGCCATCAGAATCGGGCTCGTCGCCCTCCTCGCGCTGGCGGTCGTCCTCGCCGGCGTTCCCGGCGTCGCGGTGGCCGAGACCCGGTCGGGCGGCAGTATCGTCATCGGCGAGGGAGAGGTCATCGACGACGACCTGCAGGCCTTCGGCGGCACCGTCGTCATCGAGGGGACCGTCAACGGCGACGTCCAGGCCTTCGCGGGCACGATACTCGTCGAGGGGACCGTCAACGGCGACCTCAGCACCTTCGGCGGCACCGTCGTACTCGCCGAGGGCGCGGTCGTCGCCGGTAACCTCGCCGCCGCGGCCGGCGATGTCACTATCGCCGGACAGGTGACCGAGAACGTCGACGTCGGCGCCGGGACCGTCCTGCTCGCCGAGACCGCCCGCGTGGGCGGCGACCTGAACTACGACGGCGAACTCGTCCGCGAGGACGGGAGCGTCGTCGGCGGGGCGGTCACGCAGGACGTCACCAGCGTCAGCCCCGTCGACTTCGGGGCGTTCGACGCGGTGTTCGCGTTCTACGGCCTGCTGGCGTCGCTCCTGCTTGGGGCCATTGTCCTGCTGGCCTTCCCCGGCACGGCCGACCGCGTCTCGGCGACGGCCCTGACCGAACCCCTGCGAGCCGGCGGCGTCGGCCTGCTGACGCTGGTCGCCGTCCCCATCGCGCTGGTGCTCGTCGCGGTCACCGTCATCGGCATCCCCATCACCATCGTCGGCGCGTTGCTGTTCGCCGTCGTCGCGTGGGTCGCCACCGTCTTCGGCCGGCTCGCGGTCGGCAACTGGCTGCTGACGTACGCGAACGTCAGCAACCGCTGGGCGGGCCTCGTCGTCGGCTTCCTCGTGGTCGCCGCCGTCGGCTACGTCCCGTTCGTCGGCGGCGTCGTGGACCTCGTGGTGTTCCTGCTCGGCCTCGGCGCGCTGGCGCTGGTCGCCGTCCGCGCCTACCGCGGCACGTCCGGCGAACGCCCCGCCGAACCCGCCGGCGAGGACACCGGGAGCGGCCGCTTCGCGGCCTGAGCCGGATTCCTTTCCATTCCTTTCCTCGCGTCGCGAACGCGACAGCCTGAAACCCGACAGCGACCGAGGGCCACCTATGCACGTCACCGTCGAAGTGGTCGGCGACGAGACCCACGAGGTCGAATCGCCGCCCGGAGGGACCTACGCGGACCTCCTCGCCGCCGTCGACCTCAATCAGCACGAGGCGACGGTGCTCGTCGACGGCCGCCCCGTTCCCGAGGACGCCCCCGTCGAGGCCGACTCGGTGCAGGTCCTCAGGCTCATCAAGGGTGGGTGATGGACGTCCGGGTCCGCACGGCGACACCCGACGACCTCGTTCCCGTCATGCGGGTGCTCGACGGATCGCTGCTCGACGTCGAGGCCGGCACCGTCGAGGAGCGCATCGACCGGGGGGCGGTGCTCGTGGCCGTCGCTGACGGCGACACCGCCGGGCGGGTCGTCGGCGCCCTCGTCCTCGACGCGCCGGAGCCACATCCGGCGGCCCCCCGGCCCGAGGAACAGGCGCCGGAGACGCGCCACGCCGAGGCCGTCGCGGTCCGCCGGCGCCACCGCTCGTCGGGCGTCGGGACGGCGCTCGTCGAGGCCGCAGCGGAGCGCTGTGACTACCTCACCGCCGAGTTCCGCGGGGAGGTCCGGCCGTTCTACGAGTCGCTGGGGTTCGATATCGAACGGGAGGGTGAGAGCGGCGAGGACGGCAGCGAGCGCTACCACGGGATGCGATAGCGAACAGGCGGCGGACGGAGGCGGAGAGCGCGACGCGGCGTGCCGCACGCCCACTCGCATCGGTGGGGCCGGGAGGTGCTCCCGCGGGGCGCGTCGCGGCGGTCGGTCAGGACACGCCGAGGGTGGCCCCGTCCTCCTACTTGAACTTACACCCGCGGGGCGACGAGACCGCGGCCCGCGTCGAGCAGTTCCTCGACTCGATCGGCGCTGTTGCCCTCGGCGTACACGCGGAGTTTCGGCTCGGTGCCGCTGGGCCGGACGAGCACCCACGTCCCGTCCTCGAGGAATATCTTGAAGCCGTCCTTCGTGCCGACGTTCTCGACGGCGGCGCCCGCGATTCGCTCGGGGAGGTCCCCCTCCAGGCTGGCGAGGACGTGGTCCTTGCGGTCCTCGGGGCAGTCGACGCTGATGCGCCCCTGGTGTATCTCGCCGTACTCGGCCTCGATGGCGTCGGCGCGTTCGTCCAGCGGTCGCTCGGCGTGCGCCTGCGCGAGGACGAGCGCGAGGAGGACGCCGTCCTTGTTCCGGAGGTGCTCGGTGATGCCGAACCCGCCCGACTCCTCGCCGCCACAGAGCGCGTCGGCATCCTCCATCCCCTGGGCGACCCACTTGAACCCGACGGGGACCTCGACGGCCTCCTCGCCGTGGTCGGCCGCGATGCGGTCGACGAGGAACGTCGTCGAGACGGTGCGGACGGCCGGCCCGGAGCCCGCCTCCAGCAGGTAGTCGTAGAGGACCGTAAAGAGGAGGTTCGGGTCCAGATACCCCCGCTCGGGCGTGACGACCGCGATGCGGTCGGCGTCCCCGTCGTTGGCGAACCCGAGGTCGGCCCCGCCGCCCGTGACGAGGTCGACGAGGTCGGCCAGTTTCTCGGCGCTCGGCTCCGGCGAGATGCCGCCGAAGCCCTCGGCCGCCTCACAGCGCAGGTGCTCGACCGTCGCGCCCGCGCCCGCGAGGAGGTCGTCGGTGACCCCCCGGCCGCTGCCGTGCATGGCGTCGTAGGCGACCGTCAGGCCGTCGAGGTCGGCCCCGGAGAACGCCATCGCGTGCTGGCCGAAGCGGGTCGTGAAGGTGTCCTCGCGGACCTCGCCGCGGTCGGTCTCCGGGACCTGCGTCGGTTCGGCGAGGCGCGCTTCGAGGGCGTCGGTCACCTCGGGCATGGCGGGCGCGCCGTCGCCCGGGAGGAACTTCACGCCGTTGTACTCCGGCGGGTTGTGACTGGCGGTGATCATGAGGCCGCCCGCGAGCTCGCGATCCTTCACCGTCCAGGCGAGGACCGGCGTGGGACAGTCGCGATCGGAGTAGAGCACGTCGAAGCCGTTGTCCGCGAGCACCTCCGCCAGCGCCGTCGCGAAGCGCGGCGAGTGGTCGCGGGCGTCGTAGCCGACGGCGACGGTGTCGCCCGCGGCCTCGTCCGCGAGGAGGTCGGCGACGGCCTGCCCGACCATGCGGACGCGCTCCTCGGTGAACGTATCGAGGGTCGCGCGCCAGCCGTCGGTGCCGAACTTGATGGCGTCCATGCCGAGGCCTCTGCTGCCGGCGAGAAAAATCCCACCGTCGGATGGCGGCCGGCCGCCGTCCGGTCGGCTTTTCGCCGTCGGTCACCAACCACACGCAATGACGCGAGTCGTCGCCGTCTGTGGGAGCCGTCGGTCGGGCAGCTACACCAAGCTCGCGCTGGAGCGCGCCCTGGACGCCGCGAGCGAGGCCGGCGCCGAGACGGACCTCCTCGACCTCGGAGACGTGGACCTGCCGCTCTACCACCCGGACATCGACATCGAGGAGCAAGGCGAGGCCGCGGCCCTCGTCGCCCGCGTCCGCGAGGCCGACGGCGTCCTCCTCGGGTCGCCGGTGTACCACGGGTCGTACTCCTCGACGTTCCGCAACTTCCACGACTACTGTGGCTTCGACGACTACGAGGACACCGTCGTCGGCCTGCTGGCGACCGCGGGCGGCGGCAGTTACGGGTCAACGCTCGACCACATGCGGGCCACCGTCCGCGGGGTCCACGGCTGGGTCGTCCCCCAGCAGGTGGGCATCAGGCGGGGTTACGACCAGTTCGACGACGACGGCGGGTTCGTCGACCCGAAACTGGAGGAGCGCGTCGTGGAACTCGGCCGGGTCGTCGCCGAGCGAGCGAGCAGGCGGGCCGCACCCCGCGCGAGCGACTGAGCGGGCGACCGAGAGCGGTCGAAACCGAACCGGAGCACCGCCCGGTCACTCGACCAGCCGTTCCTTGCGCGCCCGCGAGAACTGCTTTATCTCGTACTCGCGGGACATGGCCGCCGACCTGCTCGCGTAGGACTCGACGTGGACGACGTCGATGGGTGTCCGACCGCGGGTGTACTTCGCGCCGGTGCCCGCGCGGTGTTGGGCGAGGCGACGCTCGACGTCCGTCGTGTAGCCCGTATAGAGCGTGTCGTCGCCACAGCGCAGGACGTAGACGAAGTGGGCGGGCCGGTCCTCCGACTTCGGGGGCGTCATGTGGTGGCAGGAAGTGGGCTTCGCGTGGTAATTGTTACCACGGTCCGATGACGCCGCGTCATCTTAGTTGTCGCGTGCGCGTTCTCTGGAGACTTCCGCAATGCCCGCGTTCGCCGAGCAACTCGGACAGGCGTGGATCCGTCCGGACTCGTTGGCGAACACCCGGGCGAAACGCTCCGAGACGTGCGCGTTGCAGTGGTCGCACTTGGCCATTGCTGTACCGACGCGGTGCGTCGGCATGGCTGCATACTCGGGCCGGGAATAAAAACTCTCCCGACGACGGCGACCCGTGTTCAATCGTCCCCGCCCGACCGGGTCGCATCCACGAGGCGGGCGATGCGGCCGGCGTGGACCGCCGCCGCGAACCCGGCGTCGATGTTCACCACCGCGAGGGGCGCACACGACTGGAGCAACCCTGCGAGCGCCGCCTCGCCCTGCCCGCCGTGCCCGTAGCCGGTCGAGACGGGGACGCCGATGACGGGGACGTCGACCTGTCCCGCGAGCACCGTCGGCAGGGCGCCCTCGCGCCCCGCCGCGACGACGACGACGTCCTGTTCTCGGATGGTGTCGAGGGCGTCGAGCAGGCGGGGGAGTCCCGCCACGCCCACGTCGTCGATGCGGGTGACGGTCGCCCCGAGTTCCCGGAGGACGACGGCCGCCTCGCCGGCCGGCTCCGCGTCGGCGGTGCCGGCGGCGACGACGGCCACCCGCGCGTCGAGCGTGGGGGGTTCGTACCCTGACCCGTGGGCGACGACAGTTCGGGCACGCCGGTCGCGCTCGACCGTCGCCCCGGGGAACTCGTCGCCGACGGCCTCGCGGATGGCCGTCGCCGTCTCGTCGTCGGCCCGCGTGACGAGCGCCCGACCCGTCGTCTCGAGGGCCGTCGTGGTCAGTACCGCCGCCTCGGCGGGCGTCTTCCCCTCGGCGAGAATCGCCTCGGGGACGCCGGCCCGGTCCTCGCGGGCGGCGTCGAACCGGCCGGCCTCGTCGGTCGCGTACCCGCGGAGCTCTGCCTCCGCCGCCGCCGGCGAGAGGGTGCCGTCGGCGACGGCGTCGAGTAGTTCGCGCATACCGCCTCCTGCGCGCGCGAGCGACCAGAACCCATCGAATCGGGCTCGGACCCGGGGGGCGCGTCGGGGTGTCCCGATTGGGTATAAAAACCTCGACTTTGCTTCATCAACTTTGTGGCCTGAGAAGGCCGTGAGCACCGGCGAGACGCCCCCTCTTTGGGAAACTTTATAAAGGACGTATGAGAACTGACGGTCGCATGGCAGACCTAATCGTCAAAGCGGCTGTCAAGGACGCGCTCGAAGACATG
>CAYYSW010000016.1:0-1782 GCA_964474395.1 uncultured Halobacteriales archaeon | reverse complement strand
AACGTAGCTTCGGACTTCTACGACGCGCTCGACGAGGAGGTCCGTGACCTCCTCGACGACGCCGCTCGTCGCGCCGAGGAGAACGACCGGAAGACGGTCCAGCCGCGCGACCTGTAAGTCGGTTACACCTTCTCCGATTTTTTCACACGTCGCACAGCGACGGCGCCGTCCGGGAGAGTTCGGACCTCAGAGCCGCTCGACGGTCAGTTCCTCGCCGCCGACGTGTAGTTCGTCCGCCAGTCCGACGAACAGGCCGTGTTCGACACATCCGGGAATCGCCGAGAGCGTCCCCGTGAGGGCCTCGGGGTCCTCGATGGCCCCGAACGCGCAGTCGAGCACGAGGTTCCCGTTGTCGGTCACGACGGGGCCGTCCTTGCGCTCGGCGGCCCGGAGCGTCGGGTCGCCCCCCGCCGCCTCGACGGCCCGCTCGACGGTCGGAGCGGCGTCCGGGAGCACCTCCAGCGGGACCGGATGGTCGAGGACGT
The DNA here is from genome assembly GCA_964474395.1 of uncultured Halobacteriales archaeon. Classification (GTDB taxonomy): domain Archaea; phylum Halobacteriota; class Halobacteria; order Halobacteriales; family Haloarculaceae; genus Halomarina. Next base: position 1,297 of record CAYYSW010000016.1, on the reverse strand, counting down.
CGGCCCGTTTGGTCTCGTCGGCGACGACGAGAAACCGGTCGGCGCCCGCGTCGACCACCTTCTCGCGGGCGTGGGCCGCCCCGCCGCCCTTCACGAGGTGGGGGCCGGCGAACTGGTCGGCCCCGTCGATGGCGAGGTCAGGGGCCGCGTCTTCCAACGTCACGAGGGGGATTCCCACTTCGCGCGCGAGCGCGCGCGACTGGTAGGACGTCGGTATCCCCCCGATGTCGAGACCTGAATCGACGCGGTCGCCGAGTGCCCGGATGGCGTGGGCCGTCGTACTCCCCGTCCCGAGGCCGACCACCATCCCGTCTTCGACCCGGTCGGCGGCCGACTCCCCCGCGCGGCGCTTCGCCGCCTCGCTCCCCTCGGTGGACTTCATGCGGGTGCGTTCCGACCCGCGGGGCAAAAACGCACCCCTCCTGCCGCCCTTCAGGCGCAGTAGCTATGTAGCGCCCTCGTGTGGCCTCGGACATGTTCGGGACCAGCGGAATCCGGGGACCCGTCGGTGAGACCGTGACGGCCGACCTCGCGCTCTCGGTCGGTCGCGCGGTCGGCGTGGACGCCGACCGGGTCGTCGTCGGTCGGGACCCGCGGGCGAGCGGGCGACTCCTCCTCGACGCGCTCACGGCGGGCCTGCGCGAGACGGGCACCGACGTGGTCGACCTCGGGGAGGCGGCCACGCCGACGGTCGCTCGCGCCGTCGCCTGGGAGGACTGCGACGCCGGCGTGATGGTGACCGCGAGCCACAACCCCGCCGAGGACAACGGCATCAAGCTCTGGCAACCGAGCGGGCAGGCCTTCGACGAGGCGGGCCGCGAGACCATCGAGACCCGCCTCCGCGAGGACGACTTCGAACTCGAAGCGTGGGACCGCCTCGGGACCAGAGTCGAGGGAAGCGCCGACGAGCGACACGTCGAGGCGCTCGTCGGGAGCGTCTCCCCCGACGGGAGCCCCTCGGTCGTGGTGGACCTCGGCAACGGCGCGGGGCGAGTGAGCGTCGAGGCGCTCGAACGCCTCGGCTGTGGCGTCGAGACGCTCAACGCACAACCGGACGGCCGGTTCCCCGGCCGGCCGAGCGAACCCAACGAGGAGACGCTGGGGTCGCTCTGTGCACTCGTGGGCGCGACCGACGCGGACCTCGGCATCGCCCACGACGGCGACGCCGACCGGATGATGGCCGTCGACGAGACCGGCGCGTTCGTCCCGAAGGACGCCCTGCTCGCGATCCTCGCCGGCGAGAGCGCCGAGGCCGGCGAGCGGGTCGCCTGTCCCGTCGAGACCAGCCTCGCCGTCG
>CAYYSW010000015.1:4421-17391 GCA_964474395.1 uncultured Halobacteriales archaeon | reverse complement strand
TTCCGCGGCGACCACGACGACATCGCGCCGGACCTCGTCGTCATCCCGAACCACGGCTTCGACCTGAAGGCCGGCTTCAAGGACGGCGAGGAGGTGTTCGGCACCGGCCCGCGCAACGGGATGCACAGTTTCGACAACGCGTCGCTGTTCGTCGACAGCGAGGACGCCCGCGTCGGCGACGCCGACCTCCTCGACATCGCCCCGACGCTCCTCGAACTGATGGAAGTCGAGTACGACCGCACGGCCTTCGACGGGTCGAGCCTCGTCCGCAGCTAGGACGACTCGCCCGTCCACTCCAGATAGAGCGCCGCCGACCACGAGAACCGGTCGCTGCCCCGCCCCTCGCCCGTCCCCGGGTTGAAGTACTCGCGGAACCCCTCGCGCTCCAGCAGTTCGAGGGCGTCCGCGCGAACTCGCGCCGCCAGCGTCCCGTCGTAGCGCCCGATTCCCTTCCCGACGAGCCAGTTCGTGTTCGCCCAGACGGGCCCGCGCCAGTAGCGGTCCGGGTCCATCGCCCCGCCGACGTACGACGGCAGGGCGTACCCGTCGAGGAACCGCTCGCGGACCGCCGCGCACAGCGCCTCGGCCTGTTCGTCGGTCGGGACGCCCGCGAACGCCGGGACGAGCCCCGCCACCGAGTACTCCTCGAGGGGTTCGTCCGCGACCCGATCGTAGGAGACGAACGTCCCCATCGCCCCGTCCCAGAGGCGCTCGCGGGTCCCGGCCCGGCTCGCCGCGGCCTGCTCGCGCCAGCGGGCGGCCGCCCCGTCGTCGCCCGCCCCCTCGTAGAGCGCCGCGAGGTCCTCGCAGGCGCGGACGAACAGGCTGTTCGTGAGGACGTCCTCGACGAGGAACGGGGCCGACTCGCGGATTCGGGCCTCGTCCCAGTCGAGCGCCCGGGCGTGGCGATAGAGGTGGACGTAGCGGTCGTAGTCCCAGTCGGTCGGGCGTTCGTCGGCCGCACCGTCCGTCAGGTCCTCGCGGACGTACTCCGGGTCGCCGGGGTCGACGGCGGCCAGCGGGTCGCGCCACGCCGGCGAGTCGTCCATCCCCGTCTCCCACGGGTGGCGGACGTACACCACCCGGCCGTCGACGGACCGCTCGCGCAGCCACCACGAACAGAGCGCCTCCAGCGACGGCAGGAGGTCGTCGCGGAGCCCGGTGTCGCCCGTCGCCTCGACGACGCGGCGGACGGCGGTCACAGGCAGCGGCGGTTGCGTGATGCCGCTGGTCGCCACCTCGCCGGCCCGGACGTCCCACTCGGCGGGCCCGGGGAAGTAGCCCGTCGCGGCTTCGTCCCAGAAGACGATGTGCGGGAGCATCCCGTTCGCCCACTGGCCCCCGAACAGCGTCCGGAGCTCGCGCTTCGCCGCCCCCGGGTCGGCCTCGGCGAGCCCCAGCGCGACGAACGCACTGTCCCAGCACCACTGGAAGGGGTAGCGCTCCGGCGACGGGATGGTGTAGCCGTCCCGCCGATTGGCCCGGAGTACGTCCATCGCCTCGCGTCGCCGGTCGGTCATGGAGCCGCTGGGCGGGGTGGCGACAAGAGCGCTTCCCTCCCGGCCGAGCGTTCAAGTGCGATGCCGGAACCACCCCCGCCGTGCCCGACGAGTACGACGAACTGGCAGACCGCGTGGCGACGCTCGAACGAGCCCTGAGCGACGGCGCGGGTTCGGAGGACCACCCCTCCGACCCGCCCGCCGACGTCGAGGACCGACTGGCGACCGTCGAGTCCGACCTCGCTGACCTGGAGGCCGCCGTGCAGGCGGTACGGGGCTACGTGGGACAGGTCCGCCACGTCAACCGCGAGGTCGAGCGCACCGCGGAGACGGCACTCGCCGTCGCGGAACGCCGGGCCGAGGGGGACTCCGCCGACCTCCTCGCGCCGAACGGCGACCCCCTCGACGCGCTCGCCGGGGCGGGCTCGCTGGACGACGCCGTGGACGGCCCGCCGGACGGGTCGCTCGTCCCGCCTCCTGCCTCCGAACCTCACCCCGGTCCCGACGCCGCCGGGAGCGACGCCGATAGCGACACCACCGGCCGGAACGCCGACGACGGGGACGCCCCCGAGGACGTCGACGCCGATACCGCCGACCTCCTCGCGCGGGTCCGCGGGGCGCTGTAGGTGTTCCGGGTCGCCCTCTCGGTCCTGTTCGCCGTCGCCCTCGTCGGGGCGTCGCTCCCCGCCGTCGAGGAAGCCCGTCGGACGGACGCCGACGCCGCGGGGGACCGGGCCGCCGCCCGCCTCGCCGCGGGCGCGACGGCCCTCCTCGACCGGAGCGACCCGGGCGGCCGCCGCCCCCTGACCCTCTCGCTGCCCGAGCGGTCGTGGACCGCCGCCGGCGTCGAACTCCGGGTCGGGACGGGGCGTGTCCGCTGGCGCGTCGGGGATGGGGCGTGGTCGGTCCGCCACGTCCCGGTCCCGCTGGTCGTCCCGGACGGGCCACTGGTGCTCGACGGGGGACACTACCGCCTCGAACTCACCGTCGAGCGCCGCAGGGGTGGCCCGACCGTCGTCGTCCGACGGGGGCGGGGGTTTAAACCGGAGGAGGGGACCACCGCGCCCCATGTTCGGAGCACTCCGCCGACTGCGGGGGTCGGAGTCCGCTGACTGCACCTGCGACGCCGCCTTCGACGGCGACCGGCTCGTCGTGGACGCCGGCGACTGCCCTGGCGGGGGACGGCTGGCGACCGCGCCCGCCTGCCGCGCGACGGTCGTGCGGGCGCTGGCCGACCGCGACGCCGGGGCCGTCTCGACGACCGCCGACGGCGTCGAACGCGCCTACGAGGGGGACGCGGCGGCGCTCCTCCTCGCGGCCGGCCGGTTCGCCGAACGGGTCGCGTTCCACGACGAGTCGCTCGCGGCCCGGACACACGAGGACCCCCTTCGCGCCGCCCGGCAGGCCGCCGGCCGCGCCGGGCCCGTCGCCCGAATCGCCGCCGAAACCGGCCTCGCGGAGGGGGCGGCGCGTGCCGAGGGGTACGAGGACGCCCTCCGGCCGTTCGTCGGGACGACCGTCGCCCACTCCCGGGTCGCAGTCCGGCCGCCGCCGGGCGCCCGGCTCACCGGTCGCCGGGACCTCCCGACGGGCGCGGTGGCCCGCACCTACGAGCGACCGGGCGACGAACTCCCGACCTACCACCTCGTCCCGGCGGAACACGACCTCGACGGGGCGGCGCTGGCGACGCTCGGCGCGGCCGCCGAGCGACTGGCACGCGGCGAGGTGGTCGGCGGCGAACGCGCGCCCGGCAGGGCGGTGCGGGCCGTCGCTGGCCCCGACGACCCGGTCGGGATGCTCTCGGCCGCGCTCGCGAAACACACGCGTGGCAACGGCGTCCTCGACGACTGCTTCGCCGACTCTCGGTGTTCGGACGTGTTCGTCACCGCCCCCGCCGCCGAGGGGACCCTGCGGGTCCGCGTCGGCGACGAGACCATGCGGACGAACGTGCGGCTAACCGAGCGGGGGGCCGACACGCTCGCCTCGCGCTACCGGCGGGAGAGCGGCCGGTCGTTCTCGCGGGCGAGCCCGACGCTCGACGCGACGACCCGGGCGGGCGACCGGCGAATCCGCGTCGCGGGCGTCACCCGCCCGGTGAGCGACGGCGTCGCTTTCGCCTTCCGCGCCCACGAGCGAGCGGCGTGGACGCTCCCGGCGCTCGTCGGGAACGACACGCTCCCGTCGGGGGCGGCGGCGCTCCTCTCGCTCGCCGTCGAGCGCGGGGCGGCCTGCCTCGTCGCCGGCGGGCGCGGCACCGGGAAGACGACGCTACTCGGCGCGCTGTGCTTCGAACTCCCCGCGTCGGTCCGGACGGTCGCCATCGAGGACACCCCCGAACTTCCCGTCGAGCGACTCGGGGGTCTCGGCCGCGACGTCCAGCGCCTCCGGACGACGGCGACCGGCGGGGCGAACGCCGACGACGGGAAGCGCGAGGGTGGGTGCGGCGACGCGGGCGGTCTCACGCCGACGGCCGCGCTCCGGACGGCGCTCCGACTCGGCGAGGGCGCCCTCGTCGTCGGCGAGGTGCGCGGCGAGGAGGCTCCGGCGCTCTTCGAGGCGATGCGGGTCGGCGCGAACGAGGGAGCCGTCCTCGGGACGGTCCACGGCGAGGGAGGGAGGGGCGTCCGCGACCGGACCCGCGAGCTGGGCGTCGCCGCGAGCGCCTTCGGCGCGACCGACCTGCTGGTCACCTGCGAGACCACCGACTCGGGCCGCCGGGTCGCCCGTATCGAGGAGGTCGTCGGGAGCGGGGGGGACGTCGGCTTCGCGTCGCTGTTCGCGGTCGAGGGCGGTGACGGGCTCGACGCCACCGGCCGCCTCGGGCGCGGCGACAGCCGACTGCTCGCCCGCCTCGCCCGGCCCGACGAGTCGTACGCCGACGTCCGGGACGCGCTCGGCGACCGGGAGGCGTGGCTGTGCGAGTGCGTCACCGCCGGCGACACCGACGCGGACGCGGTGGTCGACGCACACGCCCGGCGGCGCGGGGCGAGCCGGTGAGCCTCGCCGACTCCCCCATCGGGGGTGACACGACCCGAGATGCACGCGAGTCGGACGTGTCGGACCTCGAACGCGCGCTCGCCTTCCTCGACACCGACTGGACGGCCGGGCGCGTCGCCGCCGCGAGCAGGGGCCTCGCCCTCGCGCTCGGCGGGGCGGCGCTGCTCGCAGCGGTCGTCACGACGCCGCTGGTGCTGGTCCCCGGTCTCGCGCTGGCCGCCGGCTGTGCGCTCCTCGTCCGCCGGCTCCCGTGCGTGCTGGCCGAGGCGCGCCGGACGTCGTCGCTCGGCGCCGCCCCCGCGCTGGTCGGCCGGGCCGTCCTGCACATGCGGCTCGTCCCGACGGTCGAGCGGGCGGCGGCGTTCGCGGCGGAGGGCGCCGACGGACCGCTCGCCGCCTCGCTCGCCGACCACGCGCGGCGGGCCCGGGGCACCCCTGCCAGCGGACTCGCGGCCTTCGGGGAGCGGTGGGGCGGAGAGTTCCCCGCGCTCCGTCGGGCGACGGCGCTCGTGGAGGCCGCAGGGAGTGCCCCGCCCGGCGAGCGCGACCGGACGCTCGACCGGGCGAACGCGGCCGTCCTCGACGGGACGAGCGAGCGGATGGCCGACGCCGCCGCCTCGCTCCGGGGGCCGGTGACGGCGCTCTACGCCTTCGGCGTGCTCCTGCCGCTGGCGCTCGTGGCCGTGTTGCCCGCCGCGCGTGTCGCCGGCCTCGGCGTCACGCTCCCCACGGTCGTCGCGGTGTACGACGTCGCGCTCCCCCTCCTGCTCGCCGGCGCGTCGGGCTGGCTGCTCGCACGCCGACCGGTCACCTTCCCGTCGACGTCCGTCCCCCGCGACCACCCCGACGTGCCCGACCGTCGGTGGCCCGCGCTCGCGGCCGGCGTGGGCGTCGCCGCCGCCTGCTGGGCCGCGACCCCGCTGGTCCTCCCGGCGTGGTTCCGGCTTCCCGTGGTCGCGGGAGTCGGTTCCGGGGTGACGCTCGTCCTGTACTACCGGCCGGTCGTCGCGGTCCGGAAGCGCGTCCGCGCGGTCGAGGGCGGCCTCGCGGACGCCCTCTACCTCGTGGGGCGGCGGGTCGGCGAGGGCGTGGCAGTCGAGACGGCGGTCGAACGGGCCGCCCCGGAGGTGGCGGGGCCGATGGGCGAGGTGCTCGCGGACGCCGCCCGGCGGGGGCGACAGCTCCGAATCGGCGTCGGCGAGGCGTTCCGCGGCGAGTACGGCGCGCTGGCTGCCGTCCCCAGCGGGCGCGTCGAGCGGACCGCCGACCTCCTCGCCGTCGCGGCCCGCGAGGGCCGGCCCGCGGGCGTCGCCATCGTCGCGATGGCCGAGCACGTCGAGGAGGCCCGGCGCGTCGAACGCTCGGCCCGCCGCGACCTCCGACAGGTGACGACGACGCTCACGAACACGGCGGCGGTGTTCGCCCCGCTGGTCGCGGGCGTCACGGTCGCACTCGCCGCTTCGATGGACGGACGGACCCTCGGCGCGATCGGCGCACCCGGGACCGCCGCACCCGCGACTACCGCCGGTACGGCTGTCACAGGCACCCTCTCGACGGCCGCCCTCGGGACGGCCGTCGGCGCGTACGTCCTCGTGCTGGCGGCGGTCCTGACCGCGCTGGCGACCGGGCTGGAGCGGGGGTTCGACCGCCCGCTCGTCGGCTACCGGGTCGGCGGCGCGCTCTGTGCGGCGACCCTCCTCTTCCCGCTCGCCTACCGCGTCGGCGTGGCGATGGCGTGAACCGCACGTTCAAGTAGGGGGACGGGACCACCCCGCCCTATGTTCGACGTACCCGCGGACACGCTCCCGCTCCTGGTCGGCCTCGCGCTCGCGAGCGCCGCCGTCCTCGGTATCGCCGCCGGCTTCCCGACGACTACGCCCCCCGACGCGGGGGCCGCGGCGGGCGCCGTCGACGCCGTCGCGGGAAGCCCCCACGCGGCGGCCGACGACCACCGGCTCGGCGGCGCCGACGTCAGGCTGACGCCCCACCGACTGACGCTCGAACGCGGTGAGACGAGCGCGCACGCCGCCTTCGCCTACGGACCCGTGACGCCAGTCGCGCCCGGGAGCGACCTCCAGCGGGTCCTCGACGGGGCACCGCCGGAAGCGGTGTTCGACTCGCCGGGAACCCTCGCGGCGGCCGCCGCTGCCGCCCGCGACGGGCCAGCGGTCACTGCGAGCGGAGCGACCCGACTGACCGTCCGTCACGTCACCTGGGAGGGCCTCGATGTCACGCTCGTCGGCGCGTAGGGCGCAGGCCTCGCCGCTGACGGCGCTCGTCGCCCTCCTCGCCGTGGCCGCCGGCCTGAGCCTCTACGCCGGCGTCCTCGACACCTCGCTGCGCGCGCCGGGCGGCCCCGACCCGACCGCGGGGACGGTCGCCGACCGGACGCTCGACTCCCTCGCGCCGGCGGGCGTCGCCACGCCGGACCGCCTCGCCGGTCTGCGGGACGCCGCGACCCGGTCGCGGGTCGTCCCCGCCGGCCACCGGGTGAACGTCACGCTCACCGTGCGCGGGGACCGGTGGCGGGCCGGCCCGTCGCCCCCGGCGCGGTCGGGCCGTCCGGCCGAGGCGGTACGGACTACGAGCGTTCGCCTCGCCCCCGGTCGCGTCGTCCCGGGCCGGCTCAGGGTGGTGGTCTGGTCGTGAGGGCTGTCAGCACCCTCCCCGACGTCGTGGTGTTCCTCGTACTGGTCTCCGGGGCCGTCGGGACGCTCGCCGTCGTCCCCGCGCCCGCGCCGAGCGACGGCGCCGCCGACGAGGTCGCACGGACGCTCACGACGACCACGACCTCCGGCGGTCACGGGACCGATCGGGCGGTCCACGGCACCCCCGCCGGGGTGCTCGCCACGGCGGCGCTCGGCGGTGCGACCGTCGACGGCCGGCGGCTCCTCCCGCCGGGCGCCGCCGCCAGCCCCGACTCTGGCGTCCTGGATGCCGTCCCCGCCGGCACGAACGTCCACGTCAGCGCCCGCTGGCGGCCGTACCCGAACGCGTCGCTCGCGGGGTCGATAGCCGTCGGGCCGTCGCCGCCGCGGTCGGCGACCGTCGATGCGGCCGTCGTGCGGGTCCCGACCGGCCTCCCCGGTGAGCGGGCGGCCAGCAGGGCCGCCCGGACCGGCGGGTTCGACGGGCTCGCACGCCTCCTCGCCCGGACGCTCGTCGAACGCGCGTTCCCGCCCGGGCCGACGCGGGCCGCGCTGTACGACCCACGCGCACGGGGGGACGTACTGGCGCGCTACCGGCACGCCGCGGGCGCAGTCGGTGCCCCGAACGTCGCCGAACCGCTCTCGTCTGCGAACGCGACGGCCGCCAACCGCCGGCTGACCGACGCGCTGGCGTCCCGCGTCGCGGGCGACCTGCGCCGCGAGTTCGACACGCCGCGCGCGGCGGCCGGGGCGTTCGACGCCGGGACGGTCGAACTCACCGTCCGGACGTGGGCCACCGACGGAGGTACGGGACGGACCGCCCCTCGACGAGGGGGTGAACGCGGCCGATGAGGCTCGCCGACGACCGCCGCGGTCGGGTCCCGTTCGCCCTCGTGGGAATCCTGTTGCTCGTCGGCAGCGCGACGGTCGCAACCACCGCCGTCGCGCCGCGGCACGACCCCCCGGCCGTCGACCGGGCCGTCCGCGAGGCGGCGGCGACGACGCAGCCGGCACTCCGGGGGGCGGTCGGCGACGCCGCGAGAGCGGCCGCGGCCGACCCCCTCCTCCAGTTCGCCCCGACGCGGTGGGGCAGCGAGCTCTCGGACGGCTCGGACTCGCCGTTCCGGGCGGGCCTCGAACTCCGGGTCTACCGCCACGCGCGCCAGCGCCTCGCGGCCATCGACGCCCGGGCGGGCCGAGTCCGCGCCTCGGCGCACCTCCCGCCGGTCGAGACGCCGGAGGACGCCGCCCGGGCGCTTCGGCGGGTCGACGTCGCCCCGAGCGGGCCGGACAACGCCTCGCTCCGCGTCACCGTCGAGGGCGTCCGGGTCGTCGCGACCCGCGACGGGCGGACGGTCGGCACGCGGCAGGTAGCGCCGACGGTGACGGTCCCCTCTCCGGTGTTCGCGCTCCAAGAACGGGGCAAGGCGTTCGAGGAGCGGCTGAACGCGGGACCGCTCTCGAAGGGCCTCGGACGGCGACTGACCGTCCGTCTGTACGGGGCCGCGTGGGCCCGCGGTCACGCCCAGTACCGCGGCGCGCCGGTCGAGAACGTCCTTGCGAACCGCCACGTCGAGGTGGCGACGAACGGCGGCGCGCTCGCCGTCCAGCGGGACGCGCTCGGCGCGAGCGACCCGTCGGCCGGCGGCGCCCACGCCTGGGCCGCCGCCCGGGCGATGACGACCGACCTGCTGGCGGGGACCGGCAGGGACACGCGCTGGGCGGAGGCGGTCCTCGACGCGGCGGAGGCGGACTCTGGGCTCCCGACCGGCACCCCGTCGCTCCCCGCGCCGGCGAACGCCTCGGTCACGGTCCGCGTCAACGGTTCGGCGGACCGGGCGCTCGCCGGTCTCCTCGAGTCGAGCGGCGGGGACGAGCGGCCCACGCTCGACGCCGTCGTCGCCCGGAACTACGCCGCCGACGCGCGCCTCCTCGCCGAGCGGCGCGTCCTGTCGCGGACCGTCGACGCGACAGACCCGCCGGGTGACGGCTGGCGGCCGGCCGAACGGCGCGTCACCCGCGACCGGTCGGTCGAACCGTACGCTGGCGCTCCGTCGCCGGCCGTTCCGGACGGCTGGCGGGCCTTCGAGCGGTACGGCCGGGTCGTCGTCGAGACGGAGCGCACCGTCCGGCGGTGGCGGCGCGGCAACCGAACTCGAACGGCCGAACGGATCGTCTCGCGCCGGGTCGGGGTCGGTCTCGCCGTCGTCGCGCGACACGCGCCCGATGCGACGGTCGAACGCCGGGGTACGGCCCCGCTCTACGAACGGGGCGGTCCGCTCGACGGTCCGAACCTCGCGGGCGTCCCCTCGGCCGCCGTCGCGCGGCTGGTCGACCGGCGGGGCGGCCCGGACGCCCTCGCCCGCTGGGTCGCCGCCGGCCGGTCGGCGGGGACATCGGTTCGGCTGTCCGGGGAGCGACCGCAGGAACTGCGTGGGTGGCTCGCCCGCGACGTCGTCGGCCTCCACCGCGAGGTCCGGAACGTCTCCGTGACCCTCTCGCGGCGGGCCGTCGGCACGTACGCGGTCGACCCCGCCGCCAGGCTCGCCGCCGGCCTCCGCGAGCGGCGCGCCGACCTCCTTGATACGGCCGGGGCGTACGACGGCGCCGCCGGCCGGGCCCGCGTCGCGGCACGGGCGGCGTACCTCGACCGCGTCCTCGCGGACCTGCAGGCGCGCTCCGCCGGGCGCGAGGCGCGTCGTGCGCGCATCGACGGGGAACTCGGCGAGAATCGAACGCTCGCCGACCTCCGCGAGCGGATGGCCGTCGGGACCGGCGGGTCGCCAGCCGTCGAGCCACTATCCGGAAGCGGCACGGACGGGTCCCTCCGACTCACCGTGGACACCGCGCCGTCGTACCTCACGCTCGGGGCCGTCTCGCGGGAGCGACTCGCGGCCCGCGGCTCCGGGGAGACACACCCCCTCAGCGCGCGCAACACGAACTGGGTCACGGCGCCCTACGGCGACGTCGCGGACACCCTCTCCGCGGGACTGTTCGGGGAGGAGCGGGTCCCCCTCGCGCTCGCCGCCCGCACGCTCCGCGCGAGCGAGGGCGCGGCGGCGCGGAACGCGACGGTCCGCGGAGCCCGCGCGGACCTCCGAGGGGAGGTCGTCGCGTCGACCGGACACGTCCGGGACCGGATACGGGACGTGCTGGCCGAGCGAGGGGTAGGCGAGACGGCGAGCGACCGTCAGGGAATCGTCGCCGCCGGCCTCGCCAGGTGGGAGACCCCAGCGGGGCGGGCGCTGGCGCTGACCAACGGGTCGGCCGCGCCCGCCATCGCCGCGGCCGCCGCCCTCGAGTCGTCCGTCGACCGGACCCGGCTGACCGCCGAACTCCGGACGGCGACCGGCGACGCCCTCACGACGGACGGGGCGACCGTCCCCGAATCCGCGGTCAGGGGGACGAGCGACGCGACGCGGGCCGCCGCGGGCGCGGTGGCCCGCGAGGCGGTGGCCCGGGGCGGGGGGTGGGTCGTCAACCGGACCACCGCGAGGGCGCTCGACCGGACGGTCGACAGGGGGTTCGCCGGCCTCCCGGTCGCGCCGGTGCCGGGGACCTGGTACGCGACGCTCAACGTCTGGACGGTGGAGGTGCGCGGCGGCTACGAGCGGGTCACCCTCCGCTCGCGGCGCGGCGGGCGCGACACGGTCTACACCCGCGACGGGTCGCCGGTCGAGTTCGACGTGGACGGCGACGGCGAGGACGAACTGCTCGGGCACTCGACGGCCGTGACGTTCGAGACCGGGACGACAGTCGTGGTCGTCGTCCCGCCGGGGAGGCTGGGGGTGGGCGACACCGACGGGAACGCCGACGAGCGTTCGCCGGGGTACGAGTGACGGGCGGGGCAGCGCGGGCGAACGCACACGCTCTTGTGCCGGCGCGGTCAACGGCCCGTATGCTCCAGAACGCCGCGGACGACCCCGGCGAGCGCTCGCCCGAGGACCTCCGCGCCCGCTACGAGGCCGTCCTGCGCGAGACCATCGAGACCGTCGGCCCCAGCGAGGTGGCGGACCGCTCTGGCGTCCCACGCGACACCATCGACGCGCTCGCGGCCGGCGAGTCGCCGGAGGTCACCCTCGAGGAGGCGGCGGCCATCCTCGCGGCCCACCCCGACAACCCGGACGCCGACGCCATTACCGCCGAGGTTCGCGACGACCTCATGATGGGGCTGTCAATCGCCGTCCTCGACGTCGAGGCCGTCGAGAGTGGTATCAACGGCCAGATAGAGGCGAAGGAGATACAGCAGAAGATCGAGGGGCGCTTCCCGATGACGCTCGCGGAGTACGCTCTCATCCACGGGTTCGTCGAGGGTCGCAAGCCGTGAGCGCCGTGGACGTTGTCGTCCTCGGCTGTGGCTACGTCGGCCTCGAACTCTGCCGACAACTGGGTGCGGTCGACGACAGGGACGACGGTCGCGCGTACGACGTGACGGGCGTTCGGCGCTCCGAGGAGGGCCTCGCGGCCGTCGAGGCGACGGGCGCGCGCGCCGTCCGCGCGGACGTGACCGACCCCGACTCCCTGTCGGCGGTCCCCGACGCCGACGTCCTCGTGTTCGCCGCCTCCTCGGGCGGCCGGGGGGCCGACGCCGCCCGCTCGGTGTACGTCGACGGACTGGAGAACGCCATCGAGGCGTTCGCCGCCCGCGACTCGCCGCCCGAGCGGTTGCTCTACACCTCCAGTACGGGCGTCTACGGCGACCACAGCGGCGACTGGGTGGACGAGGAGACCCCGCTGGACCCGACGACGGACAAGACCCGCGTGCTCGTCGAGGCCGAACGCGTCGCCCGCGAGGGGAGCGCCAACGCGGGCATCGAGGGGACCGTCGTCCGCTTCGCCGGCCTGTACGGGCCCGAGCGCTACCGCCTCGAACGCTACGTCGAGGGGCCGGTCACGGCGGGCTACCTGAACATGATACACCGCGACGACGCGGCGGGCGTCCTGCGGTTCGTCGTCGAGGAAGCCCCCGACGCCGACACCCTGCTGGTCGTCGACGACGAACCCGTCGAGAAGTGGGCGTTCGCCGACTGGTTGGCCGACGAGTGCGGCGTCGGCCGCCCCGAGAAGCGCACGAAGGAGGAGCGCCTCGAATCGGGCGACCTCTCGGAGGCCGCCGAGCGGCGAATCCTGACGAGCAAGCGCTGTTCGAACGCCCGCCTGCGGGAACTGGGCTACGAGTTCGCCTTTCCGACCTACCGCGAGGGGTACCGCGGGGCGATAGAGGCCTACCGCGCCGAACACGGCAGGGACTGAGCGCGGCGATGTGCCATCGACCGCGGGGCATCTAAACCGTCGGCGCGGGTAGGGGGAGTATGGCTACTAAGGACGCGACGTGGGCCTACCGGGACCGTTTCGACGGGCCGGACGGGGAGGGCGCCTTCGCCCGTACCTACTTCCGGCGGTTCGCCGACTGCATCGTCTCCAGCATCGGCGTCGGGACGTACCTCGGCGACCCGACGGACGCGGTAGACGAGGAGTACCACGACGTCATCGTCGGCGCCCTCGAAGGGGGAATCAACGTCCTCGACACGGCCATCAACTACCGCAACCAACGTTCCGAGCGCGTCGTGGGGGAGGCGCTCGCCGACGCCGACGTGGACCGCGAGGCGGTGCTGGTCGCGACGAAGGGTGGGTTCATCCCCTTCGACCGGGAGCGCCCCGACGACCCGGGCGCGTACATCCGCGAGGAGTACCTCGACACCGGCATCGTCGACCCCGACGACATCGCCCGGGGAATCCACTGCATGACGCCCGAGTTCATCGACGACCAGCTCGACCGCTCGCTGTCGAACCTCTCGCTCGACGCGGTGGACCTCTACTACGTCC
>CAYYSW010000015.1:0-4411 GCA_964474395.1 uncultured Halobacteriales archaeon | reverse complement strand
TACGTCCACAACCCGGAGACGCAGCTCGAGGAGCGCTCGCGCGAGGCCGTCTACGACCAGCTGGAGGCGACGTTCACCCGACTGGAGGAGCGCGCCGCGGCGGGCGATATCGGCCACTACGGCGTCGCCACCTGGCAGTGCTTCCGGGTTCCGCCGGACCACGAGCGGTACCTCTCGCTGTCGGAGGTAGTCGAGCGCGCCCGCGCGGCCTCCGACGCGGCCGGGACCACCTCGACGCACTTCCGGGCGGTGCAACTGCCGTTCAACGTCCACATGGCCGACGCGTTCACCGTCGCGGCCCACGACACCGCCGAGGGGAGACAGAGCGCGCTCCGGTTCGCCCACGAGGCGGGCCTATCGGTGTTCACGAGCGCCAGCATCGGGCAGGGGGAGCTCTCGACGGAGGGGAGCGTTCCGGACGCCGTGGCCGCCAAACTCGCCGGCGACACGCCCGCCCAGCGCGCGCTCAACTTCGCCCGGAGCGCGCCCGGCGTGACCTGTTCGCTCGTCGGGACCAGTTCGGCCGACCACCTGGAGGAGAACCTCGCGGCGGGGACGTTCACCCCGATGGGCGCGGACGCCTTCGACGCCACCTTCGAGTAGCCGTCACCGGCTCCCCCTTACTCGCCGCGCTCGGCGGCCGCGAGGTACTCCGCGAGGAGGTCCGGGAAGTCCCGCCCCCGGAGGTGGCGCAGGCCGAGTTCCTCGGCCCACCGGATGATACCCTTGTCCTCGGTGACGACGCCGGCGCCGAGTTCCCGCGCGAGGATGAGCAGGTCGAAGTCCTCGCGGGAGTCGAGGACGCCCTGCCTGAGCGCGGTGCGGTACTTCCCGCGCAGGTCCGAGATGACGAAGTCCGCCCCGCTCATGTGCTCGTGGTCGGGGTCGTCGTCCCGGGATTCCTCGGCCTGGCGGACGGCGGCCTCGGCGACCCGCAACCCCTTGTCGACCCGGTCGTTCATCTCGTCGACGAACTGGTAGACGATCTCGGCGGGCACGGACACCTCGTAGCGGGCGGGGTTCTTCCGGATGACCCACGTGTTCAGTTTCGCGAGCGTCGCCTCCGGTATCTCGCGATCTTCCAACATCCGGGTGAGTTCGGCGTGGATGGACGGCGGCATGTAACAGGAGATGTTGAGCGCGAGCTTCGCCGCCGCCACCGAGTCCAGCAGCCGGTCGAGCGTCTCCGCGAGCGACTCGTCGTCCCGGCGTATCTCGTCGGTGAGGAACGCCGAGGTGTCAAGCACGAACCGCTGTTTGAGCGGATGCTCGGGCATACGAGCGGTACGGTATGTGGTGACATATACCTGCTCCGTTCCGCGGGTGGTTTTTCGTCGTCCGTGCGCTACATGTGGCATGGCGTCACACGAGCCGCCGGCCCCCCACGACCGCCTCGGGCTCACGCGCGCCGCCTTCGAGAGCGTCGAGGGGGCGTTCCGCCGTCGGACCTACGCCGGGCGGACCTACCGCTATCTGCCCGACGACCGGGGGCCGCTCGCCCGGGGGACGGTCCTGGTCGGCGACACCGCCGTCCGCGGGTTCCCGAAGGTGCCCCGGACGCTCGTCCTGCGCACCGGCGTCCCCCGCCACTTCGACGGGCCGGTGGTCGTCGAGGAGAAACTGAACGGCTATAACGCCCGCGTCGTCCGGGTGAGGGGCGACCTGCTCGCGTTCACGCGCGGGGGGCTCGTCTGCCCCTTCACGACCTACAAGGCCCGCGAACTGCTCGGTGCCGAACTCGACGCCTGTTTCGACGCCCACCCGGGGGCGATGGTCTGTCTGGAGGCCATCGGCCCGGAGAACCCCTACACGACCCACGACTACCCCGACGTGGACTCGCTCGCCATGCTGGTCTTCGACGTCCGCGACCGGGAGTCGGGAACTCCGTGGCCCGTCGAACGCCGCCGCGCGGCCTGCGAGCGGTTCGGCCTCCCGCCGGTCCCGCACCTGGGCACGTTCGACGTCGAGGAGGCGGTCGATGCGCTCCCCGGTATCGTCGATGGCCTGAACGGGGAGGACCGGGAGGGCGTCGTGATGAAATCACCGGACGGCACCCGCCTGCTGAAGTACACGACGGGCGCGGCCAACCGCGGCGACCTCGCGTACGCCTTCGCCGTCCCGTTCGACTACGGCCGGGACTTCATGTTCCGGCGACTGCTGCGCGAGGCGTTCCAGTCCGTCGAGTGGGCCGAGTCCCCCGCGGAGCGCCGCGAACGCGCCCGCGCCGTCGGCGAGGCCGTCCTCGGGACGACCTGCGAGACGGTCGAGGCCATCGAGGCGGGCGCGGAGGCCGGCGAGCACCACACCGTCCGCGCGCCGCCGGCCGTCGTGGAAGCGCTGCTCGACCACCTCCGGACCGCCGGCGTGAAACTCGCCGTCGAGGCCGACGCGATGGACGGCGCCGACCGCGTGCTCACGTTCCGCAAGAACATGCAGGCGACCACCGACAGGACGCGCGTCTACCTCGACGGGCACATCGTCCGGGAGTAGGGTCAGCCCAGTTGCCGCCACTCGCGCCCGCAGTCGGGACATCGGCGGACCGTCCCTACCTCGTCGGGGGGCGCGCGGGTGTCGAGGGTCTCCCCGCACCCATCACAGACCAGTCGCTCGTAGGTGTCCTTCTCGATGTCGCCGGCACGCAGGCCTTTCCGGACGGAGTCCATGTCCCTCCGTCGGCGAGGCGGTACAAAGAACCCGGTGCGGACCGGTGACGCGCTACTTCACGGCACGGTACCCCGCCTTCCGGAAGCTTTGAACGGGCCCGCCCGAACCCTCCGGTGTGTCACGTCGCCAGCTGTTCGGTTCCCTGTGCTCGATGGTGTTCCTCGTCAACCTGGCACGGGTGGTCTTCGCCCCCCTCCTCGAGCCCCTGAAAGGCGAGTTCATGGTCACGGACGCGACCGTCGGCCTACTGGCGACGCTCGCGTGGCTGGGGAGCGCGAGCCCCCGCCTCCCGGTGGGCTACCTGCTCACGCGCGTCCCCCGGCGCCACGTCGTCTTCGCCAGCGGCGCGGTCCTCACCCTCTCGTCGGTGTTCGCCGCCTACGCCCCCACCATCGAGGTGCTGATGGCGAGCGCGTTCTGTCTCGGCCTGTCGAGCGGCGCGTACTTCATCGCCGCGAACCCCCTCGTCAGCGAACTGTTCCCCGACCGCGTCGGATCGGCACTCGGCGTCCACGGCGCGTCGAGCCAGGTCGCCGCCGTCGTCGCCGCCCCCTTCGTCGGCCTCGTCCTCGCGGTCCAGGACTGGCGACTCGCCTTCCAGGTGCTGGCCGTCGTCGCCGCCGTCGCCACCGCCGTCCTCCTCGTCGTCGCCCGCCGGACGGACCTCCCCGACGCGGGGACCGCAGACCGCGACCTCGTGGGCGCCGCGAGGCGCCAGTGGCGCCTCATCCTCGCGGGCGTGGCGTTCATCGGCGCGACGGGGCTGGTCTGGAACGGCGTGTTCAACTTCTACGATATCTACCTCTCCTCGGCGCGGACCCTCCCCGACGGCGCCTCCCGGGACATGCTCACCGTCCTGTTCGCGGCGGGCCTGCCCGCCTTCCTCGTCAGCGGCCGCCTCGCCGACCGCCTGCCGAACGTCCCCTATGTGCTCGGCATCTGCGGGTCGTTCGCGTTCTGCCTCTACCTGCTGACGCTGACGACGGGCTACTGGGAGGTGCTCGCGGTGAGCGCCCTGATGGGCTACGTCATCCACAGCGTCTTCCCCGCGATGGACACCTACCTGCTGTCCTCGCTGCCCGACGAGAACCGCGCGAGCGCCTACGCCGTCTACAGCGGGAGCATGATGCTCATCCAGGCGTCGGGGAGTTCCGTCGTCGGCCTCCTGCGGGACGCCGGCTTCGCCTTCGACGCCATCTTCCAGGGGGCGGCGGCGGGCCTCGGTATCGTCCTCGCGCTCCTCGTCGGCCTCTACCTCGACGGGCGCCTGCCGACGGGCGCGGTGGTCGGCGACCGGGTCTGAATCGACCGCGCCGCGCCCGCCCGATAGCCGCGCTTTTGCCCCCGCCGCCCCTCCCCGAACCCGATGGAGTACGTCCAGGAGCGGGTGACGACCCTCCACGACTTCACGGACCCCGTCCCCGAGGCGCCGACCGACCGGGCCTGCGTGGTCGTACCGATGACCGAACGCGACCACGCCACGCTGGCCGCCGAGCGCGTCCTGCGCACCCTCGAACGGGTCGGCCCCGCGCGCGTCGTCGTCGCCCTCCGGGCCGACCCCGGCCACGCCGTCGAGATACGCGACTGGCTGGCGGCCTTCGACCTCCCCTGCGAGGTGCTGTGGTGCAACGGTCCGCGGGTGGGCGACCTGCTCGCCGACGCGGGCCTCGACGGCCCGCGCGGGAAGGGCCGTGACGTCTGGCTGGCGCTCGGCGTCGCCACCGAGTCGGAGGACCTCGTCGTCGTC